>URGK01000010.1 GCA_900547295.1 uncultured Eubacteriales bacterium | reverse complement strand
TTTCAATCTGCCCTGCCTTGTTTCCGTTATCTGATTTAACAGTGATTTCCACTGTATCCGACTTGTTTGAAACAGCCTGATCAACGAGTTTATCGGCTACCTTATCTGATACTTTTGCAGTTATCTTGAAAAGGTCCTCACCCTGTTCATTCTTAACTGTTTCAGTTTTAGTATCCTTAATTATAGTTGATGTAGTACCGTCAGGCGTTGTCTTTATATCAACTGACGGTATACTGATGTAGTTTCTGACTGTAACTGTTTTCTCTGTGATATTGCCTGCCTTGTCATATGCCTTAATCACCTGACTTCCGTTTGCAGGTCTTAATATAAGGCGGTTGTTTTCATCAGGGCTCACAGGCTCATTGTTCAAAAGAACACCATGCAGGTTAGCTTCTTCTATTGTAACTGTCACATTTCCGTAATATGTCCCGTTATCTTCAATTCCTGATATAACCGGCGGAGTTTTGTCTATTATTATTTTGGATGTATTTACATAGCTGCGGTTGAACCTGCCGTCAAGCAGCATGGCATATATTATATGTTCTCCTTCATCCTTGAGTTCAAAGGCTTCGTCATACGGAGTCCATACAGCCTTGTCAAGAACGCTTTCTTCAACAAGAGAAGAACTTACAATGTAACTGGATATAACAGGGGCTCCGCTGTTGTCTGAAGCTGCAATCCTAACTGTCTGGTCATCGTTGAAATACTGGTTATATTCACTGTTTAAAGTCATTCCATTGTCAAACCCAAGCCACTTTATTTCTCCAATGGCAATCTCACCTGTCGGAGGCTCAATATCCCTCCACTGCGCCGTCAGAGTAACAGTCATAGCAGTGTCATTTACTGCGAGCTCTCCACATGTGGTGTCTGCTGTAACATCTGTATCACCGCATTTCCAGCCTTTAAACTCATAGCCGTTTCTTACGGGAGCAGATATGCTGTCGAGTACCTTGTCTGTCCATTTCACATTGACTTTGTTATCAACTGCGCTGCCGCCGGCTGTATTGAATTTAACGGTATATCCGCTTTTTTCCTGCCATACAGCCGTAAGTGATGTTACTCCTGCCGGAACAGCTTCACCTGGAGCATATGTATTTGTACCATTGCTCCAGCCTGCAAGGCTGTATCCTGTTTCAGGAGCGGTAATTCCCTCTGCTGCAGGAGCTGTAAAGACTTCCCCGCTCTTAACGGCAAGGTTTATACTATTTGTACTGCCACTCAAACTGCCTCCGTTAAGGTCTAAGGCTACCGCTTTTATATCGTCTGCTGTATTCTTGATTTCAAGCACAGGGTGGAAACCGCAAATCTTGTCTGCACCACCGCTTCCAATATAATCCCAGTGGTCTGCGGAAGCATTTTTGCCTCTGACTGAACGATATCCTGTTTCACTGTAGGTATCCTGCCCCCATGAGCTTATTTCATTGCTTAAATTTTTGATATAGGTTTCCCCTTTGCTATGGATGACATCCCATTCATTTGTCACAGGATATCCTCCCGAATAATCATTTATAGTGTTTCCGTTATAGCTTTCACCTACAGAAGGCACCCTCAGCATATATTCCACGCTGCCTGCAGTATATGTTTTACCGAAAATAATACCTGCACCATTAAGGGTGTCCCAGCTGACTGTATGCGCAATATTATACTCTGCAATAAATAGTCTATGGGCATATCTATGTCCATATTCTGTATCACTGGTTGCCATATCAGCTTTATCTCTTGATGAATGAGCAACACCGGCTGATGCAGACTTCAGCACATACGCTGTTATCTCTCCCGCATATGTAAACGGTACATAGTGCAGTGTGGTATCAGGCAAATCATCATTAATCGTTCCCGGAATGCCCTCGTTTGAAAGATCAAAATAGTATGTATTGCCTGCGGTAAGACTGTTTGTACCGCCTGTAGCAGACACTCCCTGAGGCAGCATTGTAATTATCATGGCGCATATAAGCAGTATGCTTAAAAATCTCCTCTTCATTAAAATTCCCTTTCTCTTTAAACACAGCTATAACGTAAATTCAAAATGCATTGCAACCGCTTCAAACAGCTTATGCATTATCTTCTCTGAAATTTTCCTTATATCAAGCCCCCTGATAAATCCGATAATTTCTCTCTGCTCCTGCTCCGGCACCTTATACGCGCTGAGGCTGATTAAAAGGAAGCTTTCTATCTTTTTTTCAAGAGTTATATGCTCATCACACGGATATGCCATGTATGAGCACATTATTCCGGCTGTTCCTATCTCCAGTGAATAAAAATCCTGACAGGTAAGCTCTGGCTGATACGCGCCGAAAATTTCATGCAGCTCTTTTGCTGTTTCTCTGAATATATACGCAGAAGCCTCGCGATGGGTATATGCCTCAATGTAAATTTCTCTTAAATTTTCATTAAGCTCTGTCAGAGTAAGCTGTATCGCAGTTTCGACAGCGTATATATATGCAGGAGCAAGCCCGGCTTCCGTTACGGCTCTCGCCGCGGCAAACTGGCTTCCGAACATAAACTCCACAAGCTCGGTAAGCACACCGTCCTTGGCGCGAAATATATTCTGGAAGCTGCTGTTTGATACTCCCGCCTTTGTTACAATCTCTGACACTGTGGTTTTTTTGTAGCCCTGCTCCAGAAAAAGTCTGATACATACAGCCAGTATGCGTTTTTTGGCAGGCAGGCTTGCTTTTGTAATTGCCATAATAAGGTTGTTCTCCCCTCTTGCATTAATTTGTTTGGCATATATGCCAAATTATATCAGACAAATATATAAAGTACAATATTAAATATCGTTTTTAACTGAAAAAAGACTCCGCCGTAAGTTCGAACGAAGTCTTTAACTGCTGTATTGAATATGTAATTTCAATTCTTCAAACTGTTTTCTGATTTTGCACAAAGCAAGTGTCACAACAACCATTTTGAGCAAAATCAGACTTCCCCAAAAAAGAAAAAGGCAGGCAAGGTATTCTCAAATAAAAGCATCCTGCCTGCATATTATCTTACGCACATCTTGCGTATTATCTTACGTACTATCTTGCATACTTTCTTCCTCTATTATACCCCATTTCCGCATAAATTCAATATTTCTAATCGGTTTTGTCTGTACGCCTGACGCTGCCTCCGCCTTCTTTAAAATAGCTGTCAATCCCCGCAATCAGCTCCTTTGCATCTGTATATTCCTCTGAGTCCGCAGGGTCGTCACTGAGTTCCTGCGCATCTGAGTCTGCGGCTTTATCTACGGCTATAACGCTGCCGTCTTCTTCGTATACGATACTGTATATATACCTCTGTCCGTCAAGCCGGCAGTCAAGGGTTGTAACAGTTCTGTTTTCATCTCCCGCTCCTGTAATGCGCTTTGCCGGCAGCGCCATATTGCACGCTATAAGCAGCGCATACACGAGGATAATTCCTGCAAATACAGCCAGCAGAATTTTGAATATCCTTTTGCTTCGCTTTGTCTTTGCCGCAAACTGCTCATTTAAAACGGCAAGCTGCGCGGCAATCTCGTCCATATCCGCCTTTTCCTCTATTTTCTCTCCCAGCAGACTGCTGACAGGCACTTCAAACAGCTCCGCTATCCTTGTCAGCATCTGCGCATCTGGAACCGAAAGCCCCTGCTCCCATTTTGAAACCGTCTGACGAACAACATTAAGCTGCTGCGCCATTACCTCCTGCGACATCCCTCTTTGTTTTCTCAAAGCTTTTAAATTTTCACCAAGCATATTTATCTTTCTCCGTTATATGTGTTTTCGCAGTACAGTTCTACCGCTTATCGATCTGTTCATATTCAATGTCGACACTTCCGCCGCGGTCTTTAAACCAGTCCTCAATATGCGCGATGGCTACATTTGCATCATCGCAGGTTTCAACATCGGTATGGTTTGCCACAAAAGCGTCACCGCCTCCCTCGTGAATACGGTACTGGTCATCATAGTTTATTCCGTAGACATATGTTTCACCGTCAAGGCTGCATGTTAATGTTGCAGAACTCATCACCCTGTTATTATCCACAATCACACCGAAAACAATATGAAGCAGTATATACCCTGCAATAAGTGCGGCTGCGGCTATCAGCACAATTCTGACTATCTTTCTGGTCCTGCCCCGCCTTGCCGCAAGCTGCTGATTTAAAACGGCAAGCTGAACCGCAATCTCATTTACATTAACATTCTCCTCTATGCTCTCTCCCAGCAGACTGCTGACAGGCACCTCAAACAGCTCCGCTATATTTGTCAGCATCTGTGCATCGGGAACCGAAAGCCCCTGCTCCCATTTTGAAACTGTCTGCCGCACCACATTAAGCTGCTGTGCCATTACCTCCTGGGACATTCCCTTTTGTTTTCTCAAAGCTTTTAAATTTTCACCAAGCATTTATCTATTACCTCCTTCTGTGACTAAAAATTATCACAGATACAGTAAACTTAGCAAGCAACGCAAATTAACATAAGTGTTATTTCCCGAATTTCATTATGATTTATTCAACATTAACATCAGACCTGCTTAAATCTATCCTTACTTCAGTACCTTTACCCTCAGACGAGCTTATCTGTATATCATGTCCGAGAGCCGTAAGAATACGCCTGCACAGATACAGCCCTATACCTGTGGCTTTTTTGTCTGTCCTTCCGTTAAGTCCCGTAAATCCCTTATCAAACACCCTTGGAATATCCGCTGCATCAATTCCTATACCGCTATCTCTGATACACAGAACACCTTCTTTTTCAAAAGTTATCGCTATGAAGCCCTGTCTTGTATATTTGAGTGAGTTTGATATGATCTGCTCTATCACAAACATCAGCCATTTTTCGTCTGTAAGCACAGTGTACTGCACAGGCTCGTATTCAAGACGGATTTTTTTCCGTATAAACTGGGAGGCATATTTTTTTACGGCCTGCTTTATTATGCTGTCAAGACTGCACTCTCTTATGACATAGTCCTCAGCTCCCGCATCAAGCTTGAGATACATAAGCACCATTTCAACATACTGCTCAGTCTTCTGAAGCTCGTCTCTGAGCTCTCTTGCAGTATCGGTGTCATTATCCGAAAGCACCAGCCTCATTGCCGCAATAGGCGTTTTTATCTGATGCGCCCACATTGTATAGTAATCTATAAGGCTTGAGTACTGCCCTGTCAGCCTTGAAGCTGTTTCTTTTTTTGATGCGTTCAGTATCCTTATTATCTCGCAGTAATCGCTTTCAATAAGATTTGAGGAAGCCGGCATATTGCTTATACTGCAGCTCACCTCGTCTGCAAACTGCTGCAAAGCCCTGTGTTTCGCCCTGAATTTAAGGAAATCGGCTGTAACCGCCACCGCCGAAATTACAAGGCACAGCAGAAACGCATATCCGACGGCCTCTGCCGGCAGACCGTAAACGTATGTCATACTGCCGAATACCGCAGTAAACAGCAGAAACATCAGCAGCGTCTTTATATTTAATCTGATATAGCTTAAAATCATAATCCCACCTCTGCTATTCCACGATATATCCTATGCCCTTTTTGGTGGTTATAAAGCCTGTAAGACCTGCACTGTCAAGCTTTTTTCTGAGCCTTGCGATATTTACGGTCAGAGTGTTCTCATCTACAAAGCAGTCTGTTTCCCAGAGCTTTTCCATTAAGGTTTCCCTTGAAACAATGCTGCCTCTGTTTTCCATAAGAGTAAGCAGGATTTTGTAGTCGTTTCGGGTAAGCTCCACAGGCTCCCCATTATATACAAGGCTGGCATCAGACATATTGAGAAGCGCTCCCCTGTGCTCTATAACCTGTGTCTGACCTCCGAAATCATAGGTGCGCCTTAATACGGCCTGCACCTTTGCAACAAGCACGTTCATATCAAATGGCTTTGCTATGAAATCATCTCCGCCCATACTCATAGCCATTATAATGTTCATATTATCCGCCGCCGATGACAGAAATATCACAGGAACCTTTGACACTCTCCTGATTTCCTCACACCAGTGGTATCCGTTAAAAAACGGCAGCGAAATATCAAGCAGCACCATATGGGGATCATACTCTGCAAATTCCCCCATTATATTTCTGAAATCCGATGCGCATCTGGCCTCAAATCCCCAGTTTGTCATATGCTCTTTTATCTTGCCTGCAATAATACTGTCATCTTCTATAATATATATTCTGTACATGTGCTTTCACTGCATCCTTTCTAATTTGCCGTATTTATTAATATTTTAGTAAGTGGTAAACCAATCGTGATATGTAATTTTTTTGCCGCCGGGACCTGGCGGCATAATTATGCTCTTAATCTATTTGATGCAATAAACTACTGTGTAATTGTGCTTCCCCAGAAAACAATTTTTGTGATTTCAGCATTTTCGTTATACCAAATGAATCCTACGGCTGCTCCACTATCAATCAGCCTATAGGCACCTTTTTCAGTCAGCTTCCTGCAGTGTGACTCAATATTTACGCTTTTTCCTGTTTCATCCACATTATAAGTCCAAGAATAAAACTCTGTATTATCTGCCAGTTTTTCTGATAGCTCATATTCCTTGAATTCCGGATCATCGCCATCATAATTTGCAGGCGCAGTAACAATTTTATCCCCGTCTTTACCGATAATTGCAAGGTACGAACTAAACCCACTGACAACGTTATCAGTATCGTAAGCAAGATTCTGAGGCGCACCTCCGGCAATGAGCTTATCCTTTTTGTCAAAAAATTCTTTCACATCTCCGTCGATATCCAGAAGAAGTCTCGACTTCTCGAGGCGAAGAACCTTTATTGACATATCACCATCAGGTTTAAGCTTAATTTCTCCACTTTCAGAATCGTATGTATACTTATCATACAAGTCAGAATCCCCAACCGGATTTCCTTCGTCGCTATAAAAAGCAAAGTGCCCATCATCGCCAAAACTAATTGTCTCATCACATGCACAATCATAGTGAAGCCACTCATGTTCAGTCAGAAACTCAGGCTTTTTTTCAGATTTCCCACATCCTGCAAGCATAATGCCTGCCACTACAATTATTATTGCTGCAATCATTACTTGTCGATTTACAATAGAAAATTTTCTTTTCATATCAGCATCTCCCATGGTATTTCTCAAATTCTAATATTTCATGATAACTTTGTTTTAATGTTCCATATCTTATAGACTGTCTGGTTCATGAATCTCCACACCATCTTCTAATGCAGCCTCGATTCATGCTTTTGGGGCATCCAGTGTATTTTTTATCGCACCCTCCACGATCCCGCTACAAGTAATACAACCAGGCAAATCCGGATAAGAAACCACAAATCCACCTTCATTTTTATCTTCCACAATTTTTATATGATAGGACATTGCCATATAATCATTTAGTGTCTTCATCATTCTCTACCTCACAATCTACAACTTCCCAGTAACCATTCTTGACTTCTTCATAAGTCAAACCATTATACAGTCCACCCGGAGATCCTAATCTGTACTCATACCACTGGTACGAGTAATTCTATTTCCAAAATAAAAACACTAGATCATTAACACTATTATACGTTCTATCCTTCTTTTCTAGCAAGTAAGAAAACAAAACAGTTCATTTTTTCTTATCATTTTCTTCTGCCCTTTATATTATACTACAAAACCCAAAGGTCTAGAGCATTACAAACAATTCTTCAAAAACATTTTATGTTTTTTAGGGTTCCAGGGTAAGTGATAAACCAATCGTGGTATGTAATTTTTTATGCTTGTAATCGATTTGATTATCTGCCTGCATTCCTCAGGAATACTATCAGACCATGGCATCAAATCATCAATATACTTTGCTGGAGCATCATCCAAATGATCAAGGATGCTTTCAAGCAGGTATTTAAAAATTCCATAAAATAAAGGGCATCGAATACATCGACACCCTTTATCTGTAAGTCTTTAATATTTTATTACTTTGAGAGCTGTTTCATTGTTGCAGTAACATCTTCTAAAGTGCTTATTTCTTTTTTTACAACTTTTGCAAGGTCTTTTTTCTGTACGTCAAGTTCTTTTTCCAGCGCTTTTATCTGAGCGTCTACATTTGGTTTTTCAACATCATATACAGCTTTAAGATCCTGAATCACCTGCCATAAGTCAGCATTTGATTTAAGATATCCTGTTCCCCATGAGTTTTCGGCATCATCTCCAAGTACCTGATCCACATAGAAATCATAAGTCTGTTTATCAAAGTTGTACGCATACCAGTTCAAATCGATTTTGTACAGATATTCATCAAGAGCAGTAGCTACATCACCCTTCTTAAGCGCATTTATCGCTTCCTCCAGCACTTCTACATTTGTCTGCTTATAGCAGTGTACAAACTGAAATTCTTCATCCCAGTTTATTGTAAACAGATTGTTTGTAATTTCTTTAAACAGATAATTTGCTTCTTTGTTAAATTCCTCTGCATTATCACCATCCACTGATTCGCTTTTTTCTTTAAACAGCGCAGCGGCTTCATTTGCATTATCAAACGCCTTAATCAGTTCATCTGCATTATCAATAACATCTGAATTGACTGAAGCTTTCATTTCATTAAATAATGCGGAATAATCAAAAGTTCTTGAAGTTTGTTTATCAAACAGGATAGTCATGCCGCCATACAGCTTATGCGCATATTCAAAAACTTCCTTACTGAAGCTGTTTCCTTCTTCGGTATCGTTATTTGAATGATATGTTCCCGAATGATCCGAACCGTATAAACCCGAATCAACTACAGGAATGCCTGCGTTGACATAGCTGAATGCTTCTGTCCATGTCCATGCCGGACTGTTTGTTTTAAACTCGCCCTTAAAAGGACTTCCTTCTATCTTCTCACCAATCGGTTTAACCCATTCTGCCAGTTCATAAGGTATAGTAATTTCTACGCCTTCAGCCTCGCCGTCTGTAACACCGCTGTCTATATTTATAGCCATATAGGCATTATCAATCCAGTCAGGATGATTTCTCATTTCAACCACTGCACCTGTTGCCCAGTCATATCTTGAGTTATCAACACCCCATTCTTCTGCGCCATGACCTATGAACTTGATTGTTTTGGCAGGTTCATATCCGCTTTCTACCAGCGCCTTTGCAATTCCCAGCATACAGCCTACGCCTGAAGTATTGTCGGCGAAAGCTCTGAAATAAGCATCATAGTGTGCAAAAATATAGATTACTTCATTTGTTTTGCCCGGAATCTCACCATATACGTTATATGAAGTCTGGTCATGTTTAACCTCTCCGTCAGCATTCAGTACAGCTTTTATTGAACCGCCATTGTCTTTAATCGCTTTTTTCAGCGGTTTGGCATCTGCTACTGTAATAGTGAAAGCCGGTGCATCCGATGGTCCGCAATAATCCTGAACTCCCAGAGTATCTTCCGAATATGTGCAGTATCCGTCTACATTAACAGCTATAACAGCCTTTGCGCCCTTTACCTTTGCCTGATATGACGGCCAGTTTATCCACCATTCGTCTGCCTGATTTATATCAATAAGTACAATTTTTCCGTTTACATCCAAATCTTCATAGTCTTCAGCAGTTCCCTTGCCTGCATATACAATCTCCACTTCCTCATTTTTGGCTTTATATGTGGATTGGAACATAGCCATTTCTATTTTGTTTTCATTGCCATTGTTCTCATATCTAAGATCAGCATTTTTAAATGTAAATGAATCAACCGTAATAGGTTCTTTATTTACATTTTCAAGACCTATAGCCTTCATCTCATCTTCAATATACTCTGCTGCTTCTTTCTCTGCTGCAGAACCTGCCGTCCTGAAACCTAAATCTTCGTTTGTCTGAAATGAAATAAGTTTCTGCATAACATCATATGAATAATCTGCATCAACACTTTCATAAAAAGCATTCAAATCAGAATCCCCATCTGACTTGCCGCAACCTGTAAAGGCAAACATGGCAATCAGCATTGCTGCTGCTAATACTAGTGATAATTTTTTCATTGTTTTCCTCCTTATATAATATATCTCAGCCATTATATCATATTTTTTCAGAATAGTATCTATTTTTATGAATTTTTTGTATTTTTTATATTATATAAAAAACAGCAGCTTTGTCACAAATTGATATGCTGCTGTTTTTTACTGTATATTACCTGCTATTTCTCAAAGCAGATTTTGCCTACTGCTCCCGGATATTTACCGGTTATAACGTCCTGCTCCTGAGAAGCCGCTTCTCTGAAGCCCGGAAGTTTGTTTCTGATTTCTGCTGCCGGAAAGCTGTCGCTTCCTATGAATAAGATCTCATAATTGTGCTGGAATGTAAGCTGCACGAAATCCATAATCTCATCGTCATTAAAGTCCTTTTCGACCCTCATTATAATTCTGACAGGCTTAAGTCCCGCATCGGTTGCCTTGTTGATGCCCTCTACAACGTTTTCGAGAGTATCGTCCTCAAGATTTTTTTTAAATCTGGCGTATCTGAATGTATCAACCTTTACGGCCACCTTGTCAAGACCCGCCTCTTTAAGTTCGCCTGCTGTAAGCTTAAGAAGCTGTCCGTTTGTTGTAAGCATTACCTGCTCAATGCCTTCAATAGATTTAATCTGCTCAACCTCTTTGATAATATTAAATCTTTCGATAGGCTCCTCACCTGTAATGTCTATCATATTGTATCCCAAGGCCGCAGCCTCTTTGGCTTTAGCCACTGCCTCGTCCATTTTCATTTTGCGGTTTAATTCAAGTTTAAAACAATTAATCATATATGCTACCTCTCTGTTAATTCTCTTTTAATTTTACTTGAAAAATCCGCTCCAGTCAATTATGCTTATATATATCATTACAATATTGAGGAGAAAAGCTTTGAAATTATTTATCATCGGAGATACACACGGTCATCTGGACAAGGTAAGAAAAATATACCCTCATCTCAAGGGCGTAGATATGATAATACATACAGGAGACATGCAGCGCGATGCCTATGAACTGGAAGCGGAATTCAATATACCTGTAATCTCGGTTCCCGGCAACTGCGACGGCAGCCACAGTGCAAACGATTTTGCCATAGCCGAAACAGAATACGGCAATATCCTTGTCACCCACGGACATATGCAGAATGTGGACTATTACTACGACAGGCTTTTGTATCTGTGCGAGGAAAAAAACTGTGTTGCCGCAGTATTCGGTCATACTCATGTACCTGTATATGAGGAATATGACGGCATATATCTGCTCAATCCCGGCAGCCTGACAAGACCAAGAGACGGCTCTTCCGGCTCCTACGGCATTATAACCACCACAGAGTCAACCTTTGCCGGCTCCATAATATATTACAAGTCTTCCCTGTTTGAAAAGGACAAAGTAAAGGGAGGATATATCAAGGATCTGCTCAATTACAGTGACCGTTTTTAATTTTAATAACAGCCAAATAAAACAGAGAATACAGATTATCTCCGTATTCTCTGTTTATTTGTATATTCAGTTTGTCTGCACACATTATTTATATGCATAGTACATGTATCTTGCCAGCTCACCGCGTGAGAATATATGGTCATCTCCGCCGAATTTATGATCACCGTTATCCTTGATGATGCCTTTTTCCTGCGCCCATGCAACAGCCTTGGCATAGAATACATCACTTCTGAAATCAGTAAAAGTTGTCTTTGTCTTTGCTGTCGGCGATCCTATGCTCTTCCATATGTAATACAGACCCTCGCCTCTCGTCTGAGTTCCCTCGCCGCTGAACTGTCCATAGTCTATCAGGCCTGTTTTCTTTGCCCAGAATACAGCAGTGTAATACGGAGCAGCACCTTTCAAATCAACAAACCAGTTCTGAATTCCTTTGAGTCCTGTCCTAGGTGAACCGTTGGCACGATGGATAGCATAGAAAAGCTCTCCCTTGGTAACACGTACATCAGGTGCAAACTCTTTCTTGTTAAGCGGTGTTATTATCTTATTCTTTACAGCCCATTTTACTGCCGCTTTGTCTGCTGATGAAACGTCCGAATATGTAAATTCGCTTGCAGACTCTTTTACTTTGATTTTAACAGTCTTTTTTGAATACAGTTTAATGGTATAACCGCCCTTGACTTTCTTCATATAATCGGTATCAAGAGGTATGTATGATTTTCTGCCTGAACTGTCTGTACATATCAGATATGCGTTTTCCATTGCCGTAATGCTGTTAAAGCTTGTCTTGCCTGTACTTGTGGTATATTTTACAATCGGAGTGCTTCTTTTTGCAAATATCTGCACACCGACATTGTCATCAATTCCGACGCCTATATAATTCCATTTTGAGTTCAAAAGGTTCTTGCGGTGTCCGTCACTGTTCATCCATGCGAATATTGATGACTGTCCTGTAACTGCAACGCCCTTGCTGCAATTATACAGGTTCTCACCTGCATTGCTCTTTCCAAATGATGACGGTATTGCAGTGTTAAACTTGCTTCCGTCAGGTCTGTAATGAGGCTTAAGCTCATATTTCACACATTCCTTGCCGCGAGTATCGCAGGCTTTCTGAAGCTGTCCTATCATTGTGAGAAGACTTTTGCCCTGCTTGAATCTTTCTCTGTTGGTTTCACGCAGAACTCTCCATTCCTCTTTGTTGACGGATATTACCTTAGGCATATTCGTTGCAAGCATCGGAACCTTTTCACTGTAAAGAACCTCTCTGTATTTACCGTTCAGGCTCAGCTGCAGATATCCCTGGATTTTTCCCTCTTTGTCCGCAGTTGCATCTTCCTTGTAGAAGCCCTCTTTCCATTCGCATTTGCTGCCGTTTTTAATCGCCGCCTTTGCTGCGCTCAGAAGCTGCGCTTTGGTAAGGCTGTTGCTTACTTTGAGCTTTTTCATAGCCTTGGCCGCAAGTGACCAGTCCTCGTCAAGCTGCGGTGATGATAAATCCTCCTGCTTAGGAAGCTTAGGTATGCGGGCTTCTAATGGAGCCGCATCTTCATCGGGTATCAGTGTACCGTCTATAGCCACATAAAACAGTATCTTTCCGTCTTTTTCCGTGGTTGCCGCTTCAAAACGATCTCTGTATATTTCTATCTCCTTGTCTTTCATATCATCAGGAAGAAGTTCATATACAAAAAACATTAAGTCGCCGTCAGATGTCGTCTGTGATGCCTCATAGCTGCCAAGCGCCGCTTTTATTGAGCTTTCGATAGCCGACATATCGCTGCCTGCCCACGAAACCGCTGTACTGCCGGCAGTCATGGTAAGCACCATCACAACTGTTAAAACTATTGCTGTAATTCTTCGTTTCATTTCCTTTACCTCTTCTAAAGGGAATCGCCCTTTTTATCTCGGTTGTTTCATTGAATTTTGAATCGTTTCCAGTATATCACAAATGTACATGCCTGTCTATCAGGCTGTCTATATATTACTACATTTTAATACTTTTCCCCTCGCCCAGCAGGAACAGATACCGTTCCTTTACAGGCTTTTGCGTTATCTTTTCGAGAGCCTCCGCATATATACCAAGCTGCTGCCTGTATCGGCTCTTTAAAAGCTCCTCACTTTTGAGCGTACTGTTTTTGTAGTCCACAAGCACAAGCTGTCCGTTTTCTTCAAAGAAGCAGTCGATGACACCCTGTACCATAATCTCTGTGCCGTCTTTATCCATGAGAATGGTAAAGGGCTGCTCACGCCTCAAGACATCCGCCTTTGCAGCGCGCCTTCCTATATCGCTTCGTATAAACGAGAGTATGCCCTCGCGGTTTACCGCCTGCTTTTCCTGATCCGTAAGTATGTTTTTCTCTGCAAGCTCTTCAATAATGCTGTCCAGGTTTTCTTCAACAAAATCAATATGCTCCATAACCTTATGGGTTGCGCTTCCTCTCATGGCTGCCGACAGACCTGTGTCCTCCGCCGCAAAGGCAGGGATTTTAAGGCTTATTTCGTTATAGCGCGTTTCTCCTGCCGCTTCTTTATTAAGCTCTGTAACAGAATATTTGTATCTGGTCTTTACTTCTTTCATATTGCCGTACTCAAAGGAAAGCTTCTGACGTATTTCATCACTGCATTCGGTTCTGCCTGCTTCTATCAGTTCCCTTATCTGAGCTTTGCCAAGTTCCGAGGCTGCCGCATTTGCGGACAGATTCTGCATATTTACGATTTTAATATCTATGCCGCTTCCCTCTTTGTATGCCGCAGGGGCCGCAAGGTCAAGCGGGCATACTGCGGTTTCGGGACTTTCTGTCATATACTTATATTCGTTTCCCTCAAATTCTCTGACACTGCCTATCATTATGAGCCTGTCCATTGCGCGGGTAAGCTCAACATAAAGAATTCGTTTTTCCTCTTCAAAGCTCTCATTTCTGATACATTTTTCAATTATATTCTGTATCAGTGTTTTTCTTTTCCAGTGCTCTGCCGGATTTATATATGTAATTCCTATTCCCAGCTGCTTGTGAAGCGCAAGGTCTGCCTCTTTGTTTCTGAAATTGAACCTTGAACCCATTCCCGCTCCTATTACGACAGGAAACTCCAGTCCCTTGCTCTTATGTATGGTCATTATGCGAACCACATCATCATTTTCTCCCACAGTTTTAATCTGACCTATTTCAATCTTTCTCGCCTTTACTGCCTCTATATATTTGAGAAATCCGTAAACATCATATATACCGCCCTCGGAGGCTTCCATTGCCCTGTCTGCAAGGGCTCTCAGGTTAGCCTGCCTCTGACTTCCTCCCGGAAGCGCTCCCGCATATGTGTAATATCCCGTTTCCCATATGAGCTTCCACACAAGCTCGCTCAGAGGAATATCCCTTGCAAGCTGCTTCCAGCCTGCTATTGTCTGCTCTGCTCCTGCGCATTTTGCCTTTAGCGCAGGGTCGCTGCCGCAGCAGACATAATTTCTGAAAGCTTCATAATATGAAACGTCTTTACATTCAAGACGTATATCCGCAAGCTCATCTATTGTAAAGCCGAACACTGGAGAATGCAGCACCCCGATAAGCGGTATGTCCTGCCTGCTGTTGTCTATAAGGGAGAGCATATCCTCCACAAGTGAAATCTCTATTGTATCAAAATATCCGTCGGAGTCTTCTACATACACCGGAATATTTTCGTTTTCCAGTATCTGCGCAAATACCGAAGCATTAATTCTGGTGCTTCGCATAAGGATTACGATATCTCTTCTTGTTATCTCACGCTCGTAGCCTTTCTTGGCATCATAAATCTTCTGCCCCAGTGTTTTTTTGATTATGTCGGCAGCAACAAGAGCCTCTGTTTCGGCTTTTTTCATACCGGCTATTTCTTCGTCGAGCTCAATATCAGGGTCTGTCTTTCTGTCCAGAATTACAAGCTTTGGATTAACATCCAGTTCTCCCTCGTAGGCTATGCCCTTGTGAAGCGCCGCCTCAGGTCCGTAATCCTCCATTATGCTTTCAAATACGGTGTTTACCGCCGCAAGCACTTTGCCCTTGCTTCTGAAATTCTGGTTCAAATCTATTTTGAGGCTGTTTTCGCTATGTGAATACTCGGCGTATTTTTTCATAAACAGCTCCGGCTCAGCAAGTCTGAATTTGTATATGCTCTGCTTGACATCACCTACCATAAACAGATTGTTTTCTCTTTTTATCCTGCTTATAAGGGTATCCTGCACGTCGTTGCTGTCCTGATACTCGTCGATGAATATGTATTCAAATTTATCTCTGTATTCCGCCGCAGCTTCCTCATGCCCTAATATTTCAAGGGCGTAATGCTCTATATCGTTAAAATCTATAAGGGATTTTTCAGCCTTGAGGGCCTTAAATCTGCTGCTGAATTCTGTCACAAGCTCTTTTAATATGCAGGCGTATCTGTAGGTCTTGTTTATGTCCTCAATATATTCCGAAAGCTCACATATATAGTATCTGTTTCTGATATACTCAAGCTGTTTTTTGACTCCGTCTTTAAGATATACGGCCTGCTCCTTTACCGGCTCATAGGCTTCCTTTTCAGCTTTGAGCGCGGCCATTCTCGGAATTTCAATGCCTGAAACAGCCGATTTCATCTGACTGTAGTTCATACCGGATATATCAGTTGCCCTGATCTCCGCAAGAGCTGTTTCAAATTTATCCGAAAGGGAATAAACTCCCGCATCGCTAAGGAGCTCTGCAATCTGCCCGAATGTCTTTTCTGCAAAGTCAATGACCCCCGCTGTATCCTCTTTTACAAAGTCGAAAAGGCCGCTTTCTTCAAATTCCTCTTCGCTCACAGACAGGTTCTCTGTCATCTGCTCAAGCCACTCAAAAGGCTCTGCGATGCTCTGTATCATTCTGTAGGTTTCAAGAATTATATCCTTGGCCTTTCTTTCGTTTCTGTCGCTGGCATAGCATGTTATGAAATCAATGAAATCCTTATTTTTCTCCGCAAATTTATCGGAAAACAGTTCGTCAACAGCCTGCGCTTTGAGCAGTGTGCTCTGCGCCTCGTCGCATATTCTGAAATCCGGCTCCACATCTGTCAGATAAAAATATCTCCTTATAACATCGAGGGCGAAGCTGTGAAATGTGGATATGCTGGCGCGACCCACAAGGTCAAGCTGTCTTTTGAGGTACACTATATCCTCTCTGCTGCCGGCCTCGTCTATTGCCTTAGTCAGCGCCGTCACTATTTTTTCTTTCATTTCAGAGGCTGCCGCCTTGGTGAAAGTAACTATGAGAAATCTGTCTACAGGTATTCTGTCCTCAAGTATAAGGCGCTTGATTCGCTCTATTAAAACCGTCGTCTTGCCGGAGCCTGCCGCCGCTGCTACCAGCAGATTGTTTCCTCTGTTTTCGATTGCCTGCTTTTGTGCTTTATTCCATTCCATAATCATGCCTGCCTTTCTTATAATAATTATACTGAAAAGCAGTCTCTAAAACAATCTTATCTTTTAATACTCCCTGTTTTTTGTTATACTATAAAGTGTTACAATTATATGTAAATATGCTTTTGTTTGGAGTGATAATTATGAAACCTACAATGTTAATGATCCTTGACGGATACGGAATAAACAAAGATACTGAGGGCAATGCCATCGCGCAGGCTCACAAGCCAAACCTCGATGAGATTTTTGCCTCTTACCCCAATACAACACTTAAAGCCTGCGGTCTTGACGTGGGACTTCCCGCAGGTCAGATGGGAAACTCGGAGGTTGGTCATCTGAATATAGGGGCGGGGCGCATTGTCTATCAGGACCTTACCAAGATAACCAAGGCCATTGATGACGGAAGCTTCTTTGAAAACCCGGAGCTTAACAGAGCAATGGACCACTGCACAGACAATGGCTCTGCGCTTCACCTTTTCGGTCTTTTATCAGACGGCGGCGTTCACAGCCATATAAATCATCTTAAGGCTCTTATCCGTATGGCAAAGGACAAGGGACTTTCAAATGTGTTTGTCCACTGCTTCCTTGACGGAAGAGACGTGCCGCCAAGATGCGCGGCTAAATATATAACAGAGCTTGAGGATTTCATGCGGGATACCGGTATCGGCAGGATTGCCACAATCTCAGGCAGATACTACGCTATGGACAGAGATAAGCGCTGGGACAGAGTCAAAGCCGCTTATGATGCCATGACTGTATCCGAGGGCTTTCATTGCGAAACTGCTCTCAAGGCTCTTGAGGCAGCATATGACAGAGACGAAAACGACGAATTTGTAAAACCGTCGGTAATTAACGGCGCAGAGCCTGTCAGTAACAACGATGCAGTTATTATGTTCAATTTCAGGCCTGACAGGGCAAGGGAAATAACAAGGGCTTTTGTCGCTGATGATTTTGACGGCTTTGAAAGAGCTGCAAGACCTGCTAACCTCTGCTATGTGTGTATGACTCAGTATGACGCTTCAATGCCTGCGGTAACAATAGCTTTCCCTCCTCAGAGCCTTGTAAACACTCTGGGAGAATATATTGCAGATAAAGGTCTTAAGCAGCTTAGAATAGCGGAAACAGAAAAATACGCTCATGTTACTTTCTTCTTTAACGGAGGCGTTGAGGCTCCAAACAGAAATGAGGACAGAATATTAATACCGTCACCAAAGGTTGCAACATATGATATGCAGCCTGAAATGAGCGCATACGAGGTCACAGACAAGGTTATAGAGCAGATTAAGGCAGATACCTATGACCTTATCATATTAAACTTTGCAAACTGCGATATGGTCGGTCACACAGGCGTTATGGAAGCTGCGGTTAAAGCGGTTGAAGCGGTTGACAAATGCGTGGGCAGGATAAAGGATGCCGTACTTGAAAATGGCGGTCAGATACTGCTTACGGCAGACCACGGCAATGCAGATCAGATGACAGATGAGGCGGGCAACATCGTTACGGCCCATTCTCTTAACGACGTACCTCTTGTGCATATAGCAAAGAAGCCTTGCAGTCTTAAGGACGGCGGCAGACTTTCGGATATTGCCCCTACGCTTCTTGACCTTATGAATATGGATATACCTTGTGAAATGACAGGCAGAAGCCTTGCGGTAAAAGGAGAATAATATATGAAATTTATTTCAGAATACAAAAGCAAGCTGAGAACACCCGAGGAGGCCGTATCAATAGTTAAAAGCGGCGACTGGGTTGAATACACCACAGGCAACGGCTTTCCCGCCCTGCTTGACGCAGCTCTTGCCAAAAGAAAAGATGAGCTTAAGGACGTAAAAATACGAGGCAATCTGCTGTTTGGACCTATACAGGTAGTGGAATGCGACCCTCACAGAGAGCATTTCATATACAACAGCTGGCACTGCTCGGCATATGAGAGAAAGCTCTGCGACAAGGGCCTGTGCAACTTCATTCCCATGATATTTCGAAATGTGGTTGAATACTACAGGCATTTTCTTGATATAAATGTGGCTATGGTTTCGGTTGCGCCTATGGATAATCACGGGTATTTCAACCTGTCAACCTCGATAGGCATTGCAAAGGGAATACTCGAAAAGGCCGATGTGGTTATCGTTGAAATCAATGAAAACCTGCCTAAAATATATGGCGGTCACGATGACAGCATACATATATCAGAAGTTGATATGATTGTTGAGGGTGAGCATGGTCCTCTGATACAGGTGCCTCTGCTTACGCCAAAGGAAACAGATATAAAGATTGCGGAATACATACTTCCTCATATTACAGACGGCGCTATGCTGCAGCTTGGCATAGGCGGTATGCCGGGAATAATCGGCGAGATGATAGCTGACTCCGACCTTAAAGATTTAGGTATGCACACAGAGCTATGTTCAGACGCCTATTACAAGATATATGAGGCGGGCAAGCTTACAAACAGATATTCCACCCTGAACAAGGGCAAGGGAATTTCGGGAATATTCTTCGGAACAGAAAAGCTCTATGAATGGGTAAATGAAAATCCGGGAATTATGGCTTTCCCGCTTGAATATGTAAACGCTCCCGAGGTAATGGGAAAGCTCAACAAGCTTATCTCCATAAACAGCTGCCTTTCAGCGGATTTATACGGACAGGTATGCGCCGAAAGCTCCGGCACAAGACAGATTTCGGGAACAGGCGGCCAGCTTGATTTCCTTACAGGCGCGGCTATGTCAAAAGGCGGCAAGGCATTTCTCTGTATGGCTTCAACTCATAAGGACAAGGACGGCAATATAAAGTCGAGCATAATGCCTACATTTAACGGTGATATTGTCACATCTCCGAGAAGCCAGTCCTACTATATGGTTACAGAATACGGAGCCGTAAATCTGGCAGGCAGAACCACATGGGAAAGAGCTGAAATGCTGATTTCACTTGCTCACCCTGATTTCAGAGATGACCTGATAAAGGCTGCCGAGGATCAGAAAATATGGATACGCTCAAACAAACGATAAAACGATTGAAACCGGTAGAAATCTGCCGGTTTTGAGTTTATGCAACCAACAGTTGCGGAATTTCCAACACCTGTTGATAGCAATTTACAGGTTCCGGTGCTACACTGTTTTTATCATATGCTATGGAGGAAGAAACAACATGCTGTTATCAGAAAAAATATTAATGCTGAGAAAAAAGCAGGGGTGGTCGCAGGAGGAGCTTGCCGAAAAGCTGGGAGTGTCAAGACAGTCCGTATCAAAATGGGAAAGCGCTTCCGCATCACCTGATATATCAAAGCTGGTTGAAATTGCAGATATATTTGAAGTATCTACAGATTATCTTTTAAAGGATACCGATACTCCTGCTCCTGTTTCAGACAGCACTAAAACATTATCATTAAAAGAGGTGCAGGGGTTTGTTGATGATAAAAGCACGGCGGGAAACAAAACTGCGCTGGGAGTGCTGCTGTGCATACTTGCACCTGTGCTGCTTATTGCATCAAGCTGCTCGTTTATGCCAAAGGCCGCTATGCCCGTCGCTCTGATTATACTGTTTGCGCTTGTATGCGCGGCGGTGATACAGTTTATACTCACCTCACAGTATCTGAAGAAATATAAATTCCTTGATGAAGCAGGTTTCACTCTTGAGCCTGCCGCTCAAAAATATATACAAATCGAAAAACACTCTTATGAAAAAACAGCCACAAGAGGACTTATTGCAGGAGTTCTGCTTTGTATAACAAGTCCGGTTCCGCTGATTATATCTTCATTCTTTGATGCCGGTGATGATGTGTATATACTGCTTACTTCACTGCTTCTTGTATTTGTTGCTGTCGGAGTATATATACTCATATATTCGGGCAGTAAAACGAGCGCCTTTAATCAGCTGCTTCGTGAAGAGGATTTTTCTCCAAAGCAGGCGGAGGAAAATAAAAAAGCAGGGAAAATAGCGGGTATATACTGGCCTGCCGTAACTACTTTGTACCTTGCGGCAAGCTTTCTCACAAACAGATGGGATTTTACGTGGATAATATGGCCTGTGGCGGCTCTCATATTTGCTGCCGTAAGCTCTGCTCTGAAAAAGAAATAGAATGACGACAAAGGGAGAACTGCATTCAAACTGCGCGTTCTCCCTTGATTATTCTTAATATACTCTACCAGAATACCCTTATAACTTTTGACACGGGTCTGTTTAATTTTCTTTTTGTAACCCCTAAAATCGGCCAGCTGTCATATACATATCCGTTACCGGCATAAATAGCCACATGATATACCGGGTTCCCGTAGAACAGAAGATCTCCCTTTTTCTTATTGCTGAAGCTTACGGTTTTACCCAATCTTGAATCTTTTGCAAGCCATTTTGAGGTATACTCATATTTTGCCAGCGCATGGTCCACAATATTGGTATGCGGATTTATGCCTGCCGAGTAAAGGCACTGGTATATAAGTCCGCTGCAGTCGGCATATGTACCCGGTTTTCCCGAACATCCGATACGATATTTTGTCCCTGCCGATGCATACTCTTTTGCAGTATTAAGCATTGCATTGATATAGTCGGATTTCTTACTTCCGCCGTCGATTTTAACAGGTATAACATAAACCCCTAGGTTATCCCATGATTTTTTTGAATATCCCATAGCTTCCCATGTTTTGAGATTAACATTACCTGTGACTTTAATACCGTATTTTCTCTGGAAGTTCTTTACGGCATAATACGTTTCATTGGTATACTTTGCCTGTGAGACTCCGAGCATTTTTCTGTTAACATATATAACTTTAAGCCCTATGTTTTTACGGCTTATATTGTATGAACCCGACGGCAGTTCTATATTCTGTTTTATACTGTAATATCCGCTCCCCCTGCTGTATACTCTTTTTTTGACAGTCACATTATAGATTTGAACGTTTTCGGGGTTTTCACTGTCGGTATGAGTGATAACACATTTACCGTGTTTTATTCCCTTGATTTTACCATTTGACGTTACCGTCGCAATTTCGGGATTATCGGATTTCCATATCCCGTCTGCAATATCTGTTTCAGCCTTAACGGTTCTTCCTATGTGCATTTCAATATGCACAGGAAGTCTTTCTTCAGGCTCTGTATCACCGGTTCCTCCTGTTTCACTGTCTTCTGTAATATTTATATTCTCTGAATTCTGCGGTCCATCTTCTGCGCCGTATACTGCCGCAAATGATAATGAAAACATACATATTGCTACAAAAACCGCAAGTATAACAACTTTTACCCTCTTCATTACTGTCATCTCTTTCTAAAAATACTGCATATACATAAGTGTTTCTGTCTCAAATAAATACAAATATTCAATTTCAGCTATCAGCCTTATTTAAGTTTTTCCTCCACAAACTCAAATATATCCTGCGGAGTATCAAGGCTGATGCCCGTGTACCCGTCCTTAGTCACAATATGCCTTGCCATTTTGCCGTCACGCAGATCCGCAAGGTCGTTGGCCATTATATAGTCCATATTGTTTTTGCTGCAAAGCTTCTGGGCTACCGAATAAAGCTCTTCCTTAGGCACGTTTTCAAGCAGTTTGCAGCCTATTAGAAGTGTATCAGGATACCATTCTTTGAGTCTTGCTATGATTTTCGGAGTAAGTCCCAGCTTTACGGTAAGGTTTTTCTGATAGCTTGAAATCTTGCTGGAATCATCAAGTCTGCACTTAGGGTTTTCCATAACCTTAAGGAAATCCTCCGCGCTTTTGGCGCTGTCTTTGATTGCAAACAGCTCCGCCGCCATATCTTCAAGCAGGAATGAAAACTCACTTGTGAAATCGCCCACTGCGGCAGCGTGTATCAGCGCATCGTAGTGTGTGTCTTTGCTGCATGCCTCTATCGCCTCAAGCATATCAGCTGTGGTTTCAACAGGTATTATTTCAAGATTTGAGCTCTGCTCCATATTCAGGAGTTTCTCTGTGTTTATGCTTCTATTGAGCACAAGTGTCACAGAATATCCTGCCTCCAGAAATCTCATGCCCAGATTTGTCGACAGGCTTCCTGTAGACATATTGGTTATTTTCATTACCTCATCTATATATTCGTTGGTAGGTCCTCCGGTTATAAGTATGTTTTTCATAATAGTTACCTTTCGTATTTGTTATATATTTTTGTTACAAGCTCCCTGACCTCTTCCCTGAGAGCTTCGGGAAGCAGTATCTCCACTTTTTCACCAAACTGTACAGCCCAGTATTTCATGGCCTGCGGGTTTGCCGTCACATCGACCAGCAGCGTGTCTTTGGACTCTCTTGTAATCTGTATGTCACTTCCCAGCCAGTCTATGACGTCGTTGATGCCGGACTCCGACACTCTGAGCCTGACAAGCTGTGATTTGCCCGAAAACATATATACATGCTCTGCCATATGCTTCGGCAGATTCAGTCCGTTCTGAAACTCGTCCACCTCTCTGACAGGCTTTGCCGACATATCGGTAATCTCCACGTCTGAAATTTTTTCGACGCGAAAATGAGTGCTGTTGCTGTATTTGTCCATATTGCCGATAAGATAATATCTGCCGTTTGCAACCACAATCTGATACGGATTTACAAGATGCTTCTCCCTGCTGGTTTTTTTGAGAGTTTTGGTTTCGTCATACCTGTTATAGAAGAATTTTACCTTGCGGTTATCATCTATAGCCTGACTCAGCACCTCTATGGTATAAAAGAGCTGGCCTGCGGTATGCTCCATTTTTTCAATGTTGCTTACGTGGCGCACCTGTTTTTTGAAGTAAATGTTGGACTGGCCTGCAAGTCTGTCCACAAGGTCTTTTGCCTGCTTTGCCGGAATATATCTTGAGGCAAGCACCGAATCTATAAGTAGCCTCAGCTCGCTGTCCTCAAAATCTCTTTCGGCCAGATAATATCCGCCGCCTGTTTCTATATCATATCCAAGCTCCTGCAAATCGCTTATGTTTCTTGCCACTGCCTTTCGCTCACATGCAACATCATAGTCCTTTTTCATAATGTCAATGATATCCTGCTGCTTGAGCCTGTGTCTGTCATCTGAATACTTCTTCAGTATTTCGAGTATGTACATTATATAGAGTTTCTTTGCCTGACCGCTGCTCATATTTATGCCTCTTCGCTTCTGCGCTGTATATAGTCTGCGTATGCAACGCTGAGGTCATTGTAGCTTCTGGAGAATGCCGCAGCAGTTGATTTCTGCTTGGTGGTTGCATCCTTGTATTCGCTGTTGGCAGGCTTTTCGCCTGCGGCCTTGCGGCGCAGGAAGTCCTGAACTGCAATGCCTCTGTCAGTATAAAGGTTGTAGAGCGCAAGCATCTCGTCAAACATGCAGAAAAGCTCCATAAGATCATAGTCGTTCTGATCTACTTCTATTGCCTCTGTATCAATCTGCAGCGCCAGGTTCTTAAGTCTCTTGTATTCTCTGATATTGCCCTCATAGTCCTTTTTTTTGAATATATTCTTTGGGCTAGCTTCAACATACACCTTTAAATCAAGATCCTTCTGGCTTTCAAATATATCCGTAAAAAAATATTCTATTGTATTTAATAAATTCATCTTTCACTTCTCCTTATAAAGTAATATATGCAGATTTTACACCTTTATCGGGCTGTTTACAAGTCCTGCTGCAATATACGCTCATATCTTTTGAGGTCACCGTCCGAAAAGGCAGTCAGAACGACCTCCATATCGTACTCTTTGAGAAATTCTCTGATAGTGTCTATTGCGATATGGGCAGCCTCCTCTTTGGGATATCCGTACACGCCTGTCGATATTGCAGGAAAAGCTATTGATTTAAGATTATGCTCCTCTGCAAGTTTAAGGCTGTTTCTGTAGGCGTCTGCCAGAAGCTGAGGCTCGCCCTGCTCTCCTCCGTACCATACGGGGCCTACCGTATGTATCACATACTTTGCAGGGAGATTATAGCCCTTTGTTATTTTGGCCTGTCCCGTTTCACAGCCGTTCAGTGTCCTGCACTCTGCCAGAAGCTGCGGGCCTGCCGCTCTGTGTATTGCTCCGTCAACTCCTCCTCCTCCAAGAAGCGTATTGTTAGCTGCATTTACGATTGCATCTGTCTGAAGCTTCGTAATGTCTGCTTTTACTGCTTTTATACCCATAAACACTCGTCCTTTCCTTTGAGGCGGCAATCATCGCCACCTCTTCATAGTAACGCGCCATTTTAGTATCTTTTTTGAAATCCGCCCACAGAAATGAAAGTAAAATTCCTGCTGTTAAAATAAATATAACCGGTAATAAAGTAATCATATATCTGTACCTCCTGAAAAGTTATTATCCTTAACTCCATATACAGAATACTACATTATATGTACTTTTTTCGGTGCATTATTTTAATTCCAGCAGATTTCTTATAACCTCTCCCGCCATCAGCATTCCCGCAACCGGCGGTGTGAATGATATGCTTGCAGGTGTTCTGTCACCTGTCTTTACAGGCTCCTCCCGCGAGTAGACACATTTTAGACTTTGTATGCCTCTTTTTTTGAGTTCCTTTCTCATAACCTTGGCAAGAGGACATATTTTTGTATCATATATATCCGCTATCTGCATCATTTCCGGGTGAAGCTTGTTGCCTGTACCCATAGAGGATATAACGGGTATGTTATTTCTGCTGCATATTGATATTATTTCAAGCTTGGCCGTAACGGTATCAACCGCATCTATAACATAGTCATACTGCGTGAAGTCAAATTCTCCCGCTGTCTCAGGCAGGAAGAATTTTTCTATGGCACTGACACTGCACTCCGGGTTTATGTCAAGAATTCTCTCTTTCATAACGGAAACCTTGCTTTTGCCCACTGTGCTGTGCAGCGCTATTATCTGCCTGTTGAGGTTTGTTATGTCAACCTTGTCCTTGTCTATAATATCTATGGTGCCTACGCCAGCTCTTGCAAGAGCCTCAACCGCAAAGCCTCCGACTCCGCCTGTTCCAAATACCGCCACTCGGCAGGCTTTGAGCTTTTCTCTATTTTCTTTTCCTATGAGTTTTTCTGTTCTCTGATGCTGATTCATAGTTCCTGTTTTTTTATCTGTCCTATCACTTTATATATTACATCGCTGCTGTAGCCTTTTGAGGAAAGTCTTCTGGCTATTTTGGCCGTCATTTTTTCATCGGGACAGGCTCCGTCTGTTATTCTCTCCGCCTGCTCCATTGCTCTTTCGATTTCAAAATCATCAAGGCTGACTCCGTATTCCTCCTCATAAAAGCACATAGCGTCCTCTATCGTATTGCTGTCAACTTCCTTGTCGTAAAGCTCGTATTTTATAAGCCTGATGCCCTTGCCCTTTGAAAAGCCGTAGTTGAGATACGCTATGGTATACTGAAAATCATCGAGATAGTGAAGTGCTTTAAGTTCTTCTACGGTCTGCCTGATTTCCTCTGCCTCAAAGCCTTTCTGGGCAAGATGAGCCCTCATCTCTCCGCAGGTACGGCTTCTGTGCTCCAGATATCTTACTGCCGCTTCTTTAATATTCATAGCATGCTCCCGCAGATGCGACTACGCACGATTTACCCATAGCCGCTCTTAAGTCGCATATGGCGTCTATGCCTGTACAGTGAACAGGCATAACCGTTTCGATATTTTCGTTTAATACCTCGGTTACGACTCTCTGCCTGTCCTCATCTGATGCGCTGTAAAGATGCATACCTGCTGCAAGGCATCTGATTTTTTCATCAGGAAATATCTCCTTTGCGTACCTCAGCACAGGAATGATGCCCTTGTGACTGCATCCTGAAAATATGTAAAGTCCGTTGCTTTGGCCGCTTTCATCTCTGTCTCTGATTATGAGAAACTGCTCGTGATCCATATTGTCGGGCACAAATTCACCGCCTGCTGTTTTTTCATAAAACAGCTCTGTGGGAAGACACCCCGCTCTGTCGGGAATTGTACCTGATATAACTATATCATCGCTTACTTTTAGCACGCCCTTGGTGAATATCATACGGGGCAGAAGCTCCTCGTATTCTCTGTCTGTCCATCTGATGCCTGTAGTTTCAGGTTCTGGCTTTCCTTTTTCAAAGCCGTATGTTTTTTTGAAAGCGTTTTTGTGTATGAACACCGGCGCTTTGTCATTAAGTCTGCAAAATGCCGGAGCGCCGCCTGTATGGTCGTAATGACCGTGGCTTATGACGCACATATCGGCCGCTGCAAGGTCTACCCCCATTAGAGAGGCGTTTGCCGCAAACATATCCGATGCTCCCGTATCAAAGAGTATGTTTTTATCTCCTGTTTCTATATATACAGAAAGACCGTGCTCCGCACTGCAGGGCGGTCTGTCTGTTTTGTTTTCTGCAAGAAAATATATTTTTATCATTTCGTCACCTGTTTTTTGAGGGCCGCAGTGCAGCCCTCTTTAATTACATGTTCTGTGTGAGCAGCTTTACCTGCTTGTCAATATCTCCTTTTTTGAATACCGATGAGCCTGCCACAACTATATCTGTGCCTGCCGCAAGTATTTCATCAATATTGTCAGCTCCCGCTCCTCCGTCTATCTCTATTACAAAATCGAGATTTCTCTCTTTTCTTATATTGTCAAGAGCTCTGATTTTATCAAGAGCCGATGGTATGAATTTCTGTCCTCCAAATCCCGGATTTACAGACATTACAAGCACCATATCGACATCGGAGAGCACTTCCTCTATCATACATACAGGTGTTGCAGGGTTGATTGAAACTCCCGCCTTGACTCCGTGCGATCTGATATTCTGTATTGTCCGGTGCAGGTGAATGCACGCCTCCTGATGAACTGTTATGTACTCGGTATTTTCGGTTACAAAATCAGCTATGTACATATCCGGATTTTCTATCATCAGATGTACGTCGAATGGAATACCGGTTTTGCCCAGCAGGCTTTTCATTACCGGCGCCCCGAATGTAATATTGGGTACAAAATGTCCGTCCATTACATCAACGTGTATCAGATGCGCTCCCGCTTTTTCTATTTCTTTTACCTGCTCTGCCAGCCTTGAAAAGTCTGCCGACAGTATTGACGGTGCAAGCTTTGCCATTTCAGTTCTCCTTAATATTTATTCTTTTTGTTTCGTATTTCTTCAATCTGTGTTTTGTAGGACTCATACCGCATAGGGTGTATTCTTCCCTCTTCAAGAGCTTTTTTGACCATACAGTCTGGTTCCTTGAGGTGTCTGCAGTCATCATAAAAGCAACTTCCTTTGTATACTGCCATTTCAGGATAATGCATATCCAGTGTGTCCTCATCTGCCTCCATTATATCAAAGGAGGTAAAGCCCGGAGTGTCATATATCATAAAGTCGCCAACTCTGAATATTTCAACGTGTCTGGTGGTATGTCTGCCGCGCTTCGTCTTGTGAGAAATCTCCCCCATCTGCGCATTTGCCTGCGGAAGTATGGCATTTAATATGCTTGATTTACCTACTCCTGACGGTCCCGCAAAGGCGGCTTTTTTGCCGGAAAGCTTTGATTTAAGCTCATCTATGCCGGCTCCTGTTTCTGCGCTTGCCATAACAACAGGATAGAGTCCCTCATAGATTTCTCTGATGCTTTCAATATCCTTTGGCTTTGCTATGTCGATTTTGTTGACGCATATTACAATATCCGTTCCCTTGGCATCTGCCATTACGAGAAATTTATCTATGACAGGGAAGTTGGGCTTCGGGTGCGCCGCCGCCATAACCACAATAAATGTATCTATATTGGCAATTGGAGGCCTTATGAATACGTTTTTGCGGGGCAGTATTTCCTCTATGACTCCCTTGCCCGGCTCTGCCGTAAGGCTTATCTCAACGTCATCTCCCACAGCGGGGGTTATTCCTCTGTTTTTGAATATGCCTCTCGCCTTGCATTCGATGACTTCATCACCGCAGCTTACATAATAGAAGCCTGCGATGCCTTTAACTATTATTCCTCTCATATACGGCTATTATACCTCTTCATCAGCAGGCTCATCAGGCTCAGGCTGCTGAGGCTCCGGCCCCTTGCTTACCTTGATACTTACAGATGTTCCCTCTGTAAGTGAAGTGCCGCTGTTGTACTGCTGCTCTATTACCTGTCCCGACGGATAATCCTCGCTGTAGCCATAGGTAACGCTGCCTACTTTAAGTCCCGCAGCTTCTATCTCCGCCTTGGCCGCATCAAGTGATTTGCCTAAAAGTCCCGGCATTGCAACCTCTTTGACGCTTCTGCCCTTTGATATTACTACAGATACAGCCTGTGAGCTCTCGGCCTGCGTACCTGCTTCCGGGCTCTGTCTTATTACGGTTCCCTCAGGTGAATCGCTTTCTTCCTCTGTAACGCTTCCAAGTGAGAAGCCCTTTGCTTCAAGGGTTGCTCTTGCCTGATCCACAGTCTGTCCGATTACGCTCGGTACTGTTTCAACTCCTGCGCCCTTGCTTATGTTTACTCTGATAGTCTTGCCTTTTTTGACTTTCATGCCGGACTTTGGTGACTGGGAAACTATTTTACCCTCATCATATTCGTCACTGAACACTTCATTGCCCATTTCTATTTCAAGTCCTAGTTCTGTAAGTTCTTCTTCTGCCTGTTCATAGGTCATATCAGTAAGGTTAGGCACCTTGACTTCATTCTTGTCTCCGCCGCCAAATACAAATATTGCGGCAACTATAAGGATTACGGCCGCTGCCGCCGCCCCGATTATAATCGGGAGCTTTTTGTTTGAGCCTTTGGAGCTGCTGTGCTTTTCGTGTTTTTTCTCCGGCTGCTTTTCAGGCTGCTTCTCGCGCCTTTCTTCTTTTCTTTCAGGCGCTATTGCAGACTCTCCCACAACTCTTGATACCATCTCTATGTTGTCAAGCTCTCTGATAAGCTCGTCTACGCTTGCAAATCTGTTGACCTGAACCTTGTCTGTCGCTTTTAGAATTATGTTTTCAAGTCTTGGCGGTATGCCCGAAACATAGTATGACGGCGGTGTCATAGGGTCGTTCATATGCATAAGCGCTATTGCAACAGGTGAATCTCCGTCAAACGGCACTCTGCCTGTCAGCATCTCGTACATAACTATTCCCAGTGAATATATATCGGATTTGGCATCGACATATCCGCCTCTTGCCTGCTCCGGTGAGAAATAATGGACAGAGCCCATAACCATATCGTCGCTGGTGGTGTTTTTCATAATTGTGGATTCTGAAATCGCCTTGGCTATTCCGAAGTCTGCAATTTTGGCAACGCCGTCCTTTGTCATAAGTATGTTGTGAGGCTTGATATCTCTGTGTATTATATTGTTTTTGTGCGCAAATGAAAGTCCCGCCGCAATCTGCCTTGTGATATTGATAACCTTTTTGTAAGGCATCGGAGCTTCCTGATCTATCATATCGGCAAGGGTTTCTCCCTCCACAAGCTCCATTACGATATAGTGTATATTGCCTTCCTTTCCGACATCATATATGTTTACGATGTTGGGGTGTGAAAGGCTTGCCGCAGCCTGTGATTCTCTTCTGAAGTTATCCAGCACCTTTACGTCTTTGGTGTACTCAGGCTTTAATATCTTGATTGCAACATAACGGTTGAGAAGTCTGCATCTTGCCTTATAGACAATAGCCATTCCCCCGTCACCTATTTTTTCTATTAATTCATATCTACCTGCAAGTAATTTTACGCTCATTGGTTCCTCCTAAATTCTCAGGCAGATAACTGTAATATTATCTGCTCCGCCCGATTTGTTTGCTTCATCGACCAGCACTCCCGCCATTTCTGACATTGTGTACCGGCTGCTGCTTAAAATCTCTGTTATCAGAGGTTCTTCCACTTCTCCAAACAGTCCGTCTGTGCACAGAAGAATAATATCGTTTTCTCTGATTTCAACCTGTTTAAAATCAGGTGAAACCGCTTCCTCTGCGCCAAGCGCTCTTGTAATCATATGGCGCTGCTCGTGACTTACTGCTTCTTCTGCTGATATAATTCCCGCTTTTACAAGGGCATTGACATATGTATGGTCCTCTGTAATCTGTGTAAGAGCGCCGTTTCTGCATATGTACGCTCTGCTGTCGCCCACATGAGCTATGTAGGCATAGCCGCCTCTGATACAGCATACCACCACTGTCGTAGCCATACCGCTGTTTTCATTTCTACGGTCTGATTTTTTGTATATTTCATCGTTGACCTTTGAAAGACATTCTGTGAAATACGCTTTTATCTGCAATGCAGTCGCCTCCTCTGCCAGAGGGTTTGCGTGAACAAACTGTGTGATTTCATAAACTGCAGTACGCGAGGCTATTTCGCCGCCGGAGTTTCCTCCGACTCCGTCTGCCACCACATAAATATTATGTTCGGGAATAATAAAGCAGGCATCTTCGTTATGACTTCTCACCTGCCCTTTGTGAGTCTTAAATCCTATCTGCAACATATTCTCTCCATCAGTTAATTGTTAGTAACTGTTTTTATTCTCCTCATTTTGCATATAAAGAAACCGTCTGTACCGTCAACATTAGGGAACAGCTGTATTCTTTCAAGTTCCTCGAATTCCTTTGATCTGTTAAGAAAATCGTTTACAATTCTGTCATTTTCGTAGTGATTGATAGTACAGGTGCTGTAAAGCAGTATTCCGCCCGGCTTGACATAGTTTGCCGAAGCTTCAAGTATGGCTCTCTGCTTTATCGGCAGGGGTTTCATTTCGCTGTCCATATTCTTGTATTTGATTTCAGGCTTTCGGCGTATCACTCCAAGCCCGGAGCAAGGCGCATCCACAAGCACTCTGTCTGCCTTGCCTATCATGGACGAGTCAACTCTGGTCGCATCCCATGTTCTGGTCTGAACTATTTTGACTCCCAGTCTTTTGGCTTCCTTATCTATTATATCAAGCTTGCGCTTGTATATGTCCGATGCTATTATAAGGCCTTTGTTGTCCATTCTCTCCGCAATGGCAAAGGTCTTGCCTCCCGGCGCCGCACAGACGTCCATAATCAGATCGCCTTTCTGGGGATCCAGCTTTTCGCTTGTAAGCATTGAAGCCTCGTCCTGCACCGAGAAATATCCGTGTTTGTAAATTACATTGTTTAAAAGCCCGCTGCCTTTGACATGTATGGCATTTTTGCAAAGCTTTCCCTCGCTGGTCTCAAAGCCCTTTTCGTTGAGCCTCCTGATAAGGTCAGGCTTCATAGTCTTGAGCCAGTTCATTCTGATTGTAACATCAGGTGTTTCGTTGCCCGCCGCAAGAAGCTCTTCCACAAAATCTATATCATATCTTTCAAGCCACAGTCTGATTATCCACGGCGCATAGGAATATTTAATTGAAAGATATCTGATTTCATCCTCTGTTCTGTCCGGCAGCTTAATTGTATATTTTTCTTTGGTATAGGTTCTGAGCACGCCGTTTATGAAGCCCTGTCTGCCCTTGCAGAATTTCTTGGCAAGGTTTACGCTCTCGTTTACCGCCGCATATTCGGGCACCTTGTCCATATACCCAAGCTGGTATATACCCATTCGAAGCACCACCAAATCGCTGGTTTTAACCTTTGCCGCACCTGTGGGAACCAGCTTGTCTATTATGTAGTCAAGGAGCAGCTTGTTTTCAAGCACTCCGTAGACCAGCTCCCTTACAAACGCCGGTGACGGCGGATTGCATACGATGATGTGATGGTTAAGCGAAAGATTTGAAAAGGATTTCTTGGTTTCGATATCCATCAGTGTGTAGTACGCCGTTTTTCTGTTGATATCCATCAGTCACGCCCCCTTATCAGTAACAGTCTTATCAGCTGCATCAGCGCCGCCGCAAGGGCTGCAAGATATGTCATAGCTGCCGCTGAAAGTACTTTTTTAGCAGAGCGCTTTTCTTCCGGATACACGATGCCCAGCGACTCAAGCTGAACCAGCGCCCGCCTGCTTGCATTAAGTTCTACAGGAAGTGTAACTGCATGAAACGCAACCACCGCTGCAAACAGCACAATTCCTATGGTAAATATGAGGTTCCCCTCATAAATCCTGCCTGTCTGTTCGATAATAATTCCGACGATTATTGCCGGCCATGCCAGCTTTGAGGATATATTGACAACAGGTATTATCGCGCCTCTGACTTTAATAGGCACATAGCCTTGCGCATGCTGCAGCGCGTGTCCCACCTCGTGAGCCGCAACTGCAACCGAAGCTATGGAGTCACCCTCTGCAACCGCAGAGGAAAGTCTTAAAACTTTTTTTGACGGGTCATAGTGATCTGTCAGTCTCCCGGAAATAACCTCAATGGGAACATTGATGCCGTTTGCACGCATTATCTCCTGCGCCGCCTGCACTCCCGTAATTCCTCTGGCAGTCCTGACCTGTGAATACCTGTTGTAATTACTGCTTACCTTTGTCTGCGCATATATTGTAAATATGATTACAGGTACAAGCAGTATCATTGTCCAGTCGTAATAGTAAAACATAAATCTCTCCTTTATCCCAGAACGGTTCCTGTTTCTATGCTGTTTCCTCTGAGGAAGTCCTTTACTTCCATTCTGCGCTTGCCGGGAACCTGCACCACCTGCGCGTTAAGCAGTCTGCCGCCTGCCGATATCTCAATGCCCTCATCAGAGGCGCTGACTACTGTTCCTGCCGGCATGCTGCACGGCGCATCCTTTACCTCGGCTTTCCAGATTTTAAATATCTCGCCGTTATACATGGTGTACGCGCTGAGCGCTCTTATCTGTCTTTCGGTCTCCTCGGCAGGTCTGTCAAAATCTATGCGTCCGTCCTCTTTGAATATCATAGGCGCATATGTTGAAAGGGAGTCGTCCTGCTTAACAGGCTCCGGCGGATTTCCTGCCGACAGTCTGTCAAGAAATTCGACTATGAGCTGCGCTCCCATTTCTGCCAGTTCATCGTGAAGCTCATCCGCTGTCTTGCTGTCTATGCTGCATTCTTTTTTGAGAAGCATATCGCCTGTGTCAAGCCCCTTTTCCATCTGCATTATGGTAACGCCTGTCTTCTCGTCACCGCAAAGAATCGCTCTCTGTATAGGAGCCGCGCCTCTGTGCCTTGGCAAGAGCGACGCGTGAATGTTGATACAGCCGTATTTCGGGAGAGTTAAAACCTCCTCCGGCAGTATCTGTCCATAGGCTGCAACGACTATAACGTCGGGAGCGTATTCCTCAAGGGTTTTCAAAAACTCCTCATCGCCTTTCACTCTCTCCGGCTGAAGCACAGGTATGTCAAGCTCCATCGCCTTGGTCTTGACAGGTGTGAACTGAATTTTTTTGCCCCTGTTTCGCGCCTTGTCCTGCTGCGTCACAGCGTATCCGATTTCATATCCTGCCTCTGCAATGGCTGCGAGAGGCCCGACTGCAAAATCGGGAGTTCCCATATATACTATCTTCATTTATTCTTCCTCTTCTTCGGCTGCCGCACTTCTTATATTTTCGGCCTTGTCAATATAAAGTATACCCTCAAGATGATCGAATTCGTGACAGGTAACAACTGCATCAAATTCCTCAAGCTCTAATGTGAACTCGTCTCCGTTTCTGTCAAGAGCCTTAATCTTAACGTATTCGGGTCTTGTAACATCACCTATGAGACCCGGAACCGAAAGGCATCCTTCCGCGCCTGTCTGCTCGCCGCCAAGTTCGATTATTTCAGGATTTATAAATTCGATAACCTTGCCCGGCTCTGCTTCTGTTATGAAAATTCTTCTCATAACTCCAACCTGCGGAGCTGCAATTCCAACTCCGTTTTCCATTCTCATGGTTTCGAGCATATCGTCGAGAAGCACCTTTGTTCTGTCAGTGATTTTGTCCACCTCTCTGCAGTGCTTTCTTAATATCTCGTCACCCTCTACCACAATATTTCTTAATGCCATTTTGTCCTCCGCTAAATAAAACTGTATGGGTTTATGTCTATTCCCACATTTACTCTGGTTTTGCTGTTGTTGTTTTCTCTGTTGAGTTTATCTAAAGCTCCAAGGAAAAGACCCCGCCTGCCCCTGGGGCATTTAATCATCATATGATATCTGTAGGTTTCTTTGATTTTGTTTACAGGCGCAGGCTGCGGTCTGTAAATAAATCCTGTGTGTATCATTTCATTGAGACTTTCGTACCAGCCGCCTGCTTCCTTTGCCACCTGTTTCTCGTCATCTCCTGAGAATATGAGGCGGATAAGGTCGTAATACGGCGGATAGCTCATAAGCTTCCTGAGCCTCAGCTCCTCTCTGCAAAAGCCCTCGTAGTCGTGCTCCGCAGCCGCTTTTATTGCGTAATTATCCGGAGAATAGGTCTGTATTATGACACGTCCCCTAAGATCTCCCCTGCCGGCTCTGCCTGCCGCCTGCGTTATAAGCTGGAAAGTTCTCTCCGGCGCTCTGAAATCCGGTATATTAAGCGAGCTGTCTGCCGAAATAATTCCGACAAGCCCCACATTGTCAAAGTCAAGACCCTTTGCAATAAGCTGGGTGCCTATGAGTATGTCTGTTTTGCGCTTTGCAAACGATGCCAGCACTCTGTCCATAACGCCCACTCGCTTTGCGGTATCAAGATCCAGTCTCGCGTATGTATTGTCCGGGAAAAGTCTTTCAATTTCCTCTTCAAGCTTCTGAGTTCCCGCACCCTGAAGTCTTAGCGCGCTCTGCCCGCATTCGGGGCACTTTCTTGGCATAGGCTCCTTGTGTCCGCAGAAATGGCAGTAAAGCCCGTTTATATCCTTGTGATATGTAAGGCTTATGCCGCATACCGGGCATTTCATCACATGGCCGCATTCTCTGCACGAAACATAGGTCGAAAATCCTCTTCTGTTGAGAAGAAGAATAATCTGCTGACCCTGCGAAAGTGTTTCTTTCATGCGGTCATAAAGCTCCCTGCTTAAAAGACCGGTGTTGCCGTTTCGAAGCTCCTCTCCCATATCCACAATGTCAACCTCCGGCAGCGGGTTTTTGTTAAATCTTGTTTTCATTTCTATCCTGTGATAGATGCCCTCATCGGCTCTGTATGTTGACACCACCGAGGGCGTGGCGCTTCCAAGCACCACTATGCCGCCGTAATACCCCGCTCTTTTGATTGCAACCTCAAGAGCCTCATATCTTGGGGTCATATCGGATTTGTATGTCGCCTCGTGCTCCTCGTCGAGAACTATAATCCCTATGTTCTCAAGGGGCGCAAACACCGCCGAGCGCGCGCCTATCACTATTCTGACGCTACCGCTTCTTATCCTCTGCCACTGTACATATCTCTGGGGCTTTGTCATACGGCTGTGCATTACCGCAATCATATCGCTTCCGAAATGCTTTTCAAATCTGTCTATGACCTGCCCTGTAAGGGATATTTCAGGAACCATCATTATGGCTGTCCTGCCCGAAGCGATTACCTGCTCTATTGCGCGTATATACACCTCTGTCTTGCCGCTTGAGGTAACACCGTTTATAAGGAATATCCCGTGTTCTCTCTTTTCAATGCAGGGGCTCAGCTTTTCAAGCGCTGCACTCTGCTCCGAGGTAAGAGTCCTTGAAACAGGCTGCGCTAAAACCTGCTGCTTTTGCTTAAGCGCCCTCTTTGAGGGCCCGCCCGCAGGAGTAAAGCAGTTTATCCCGTCTATATATTTGACAAGATAGCGTTTTTTCATCCATTTGCAGGTTTCTATCATTTCCCCGTTAAGGCATATGTTTTCGTCTGCATGGTCAACCGCTCTGAATTTAAGGTCCCTTTCGTCTTTATCTCTGACATCGAATATATAGCCTTCCCTGAGGTTTTTGCTTCTGGCAAAGGGCACATACACCTTCTGCCCGATAACCGCCTGACTATCCTCGCATATGTATGTATAAAAGCTGTCAGTCATCTGACTTTTGTTGTCAATTACAATGTCTGCATATTTCATCTTATCTACAGCAGGAATATATTATGCTCTCTGCACTTGCTGTCCATATCCTCAGGCCATACCGAAACCTGAACCTCTCCTATGTGAGCCTTGCGCAGGAAGAACATGCACAGTCTGCTCTGTCCTATGCCTCCGCCTATGCTGTAAGGAAGCTCTTTGTTTAATATAGCCTTGTGGAAAGGCAGGTCCTTTCGGTCCTCCTTGCCGGAAATTTCAAGCTGTCTTGCCATTGCCTCCTCATCTACTCTGATGCCCATTGAGGAGATTTCAAATGCCATACCCAGCACTTCATTCCACAGAATTATATCTCCGTTAAGCTCCCAGTCATCATAGTCGGGAGCTCTGCCGTCGTGTTTTTCGCCGGATTTAAGCGCTCCGCCGATTTTCTGAATGAATACCGCTATTTTTTCTTCGGCTATGAGGTTTTCTCTCTCCTTTGGAGTCTTGTCAGGCCATCTGTCCTCAAGCTCCTGAGTTGTAACGAAAGTAATCTCGTTAGGAAGCTCTGTCTGGATGTCCCTGTAGAGTCTGTTGACATAGTCGCCCAGATTTTTGAGGGCATTGTAGATGGTTGTAACTGTTTCTCTCAGATATTCCTCTGTTCTCTGCTCTTTTGTTATTACCTTTTCCCAGTCCCACTGGTCAACATAAATCGAGTGAAGATTGTCAAGTTCCTCATCTCTTCTGATGGCGTTCATATCAGTATATATGCCGTTTCCTGCAGGTATATTGTATTTGCCCAGCGCCATACGCTTCCATTTGGCAAGAGACTGAACGATTTCAACTTTCTGTTCGTCCATATCCTTGATTGTAAACTGCACAGTTCTCTCAACGCCGTTAAGATTATCATTAAGTCCGCTTTCGGGTATTACAAAAAGCGGTGCTGAAACACGTCTGAGTGAAAGACCGTAAGCCAGCTCCTGCTGGAAAAAGTCTTTGATTTTTTTGATTGCTCTCTGTGACTCCATATAGTCAACAGCCGGCATATAGCCCTCCGGAATTATTAGTTTTGACATTGAAATGTCCTCCTCTGGTTGTAATTTATAATTTATCTTTTGTTTCAGGTTTGTCAAACCATCTTGAAAATCTGCATCCGCAGTAGTTCTGTCTGTAAAGTCCAAACTCCTTTGACAGCTCTATGCTTCTCTGAAATCCGGCTTTTTTCTTGAAATCCATATCAAGAAAACCTATGCCGTAGCTTTCGGCGATTTCCCTGCCTATCTGTGATATAAGGGGGTAGTTTTTGTGGGGGCTTACAGTCAGTGTGGTTGCAAAGAAATCATATCCTCCGCATTTGGCTCTGCGCGCTGTTTCCTCAAGTCTCAGTCTGAAGCACACTGTGCATCGCTCGCCGCCCTCCGGCTCATCTTCAAGACCTCTGACGCCGCACAGAAACATATCGGGTCTGTATGCGCCCTCGACAAGTCCTATCCTGTCGATAATAAATCTGCCTCCGCCGTTGAATTTCTCTATGACGGTCTTCTGGGCGTCAAGCCTCAGAGCATACTCCTCCGCCTCCGTAATGTTGGGGTTGTAAAAGAATACCGTAATATTGTAGTCCTCAAGCAGTCTCTCGATTACGGCCGTACTGCACGGACCGCAGCAGCTGTGAAGAAGCACCGAGGGTCTGCCGACTTTTAAATTCATATCCGAGCCACAGCCGCAGCAGCTTCCGGCTCCCATATTAACCTGTATTCCTGTTTCTGCAAATTTTTTCATTATTTCCCCTTAAAAATCGTCAGTAAATAAACATAGTCATTATAACATAGATGCGGTTTTAAAGGAATATTACCATAAAAAAAATATTGCAGATATTGAAGAAAAAGCTCATTAAATGTATAATGTAAAAGACTTTGTGCCTTTGCATGCTGCACAGGCCGGAAAATACACAACACAGCAAGGAGAAACAACATATGGGCAGACGTGACGGAAAATTTGTTAAAAATCTTGACCCCATGCATATAATCGTGCCTCTGCTTTATCCCAACAGATGCGATAACGAGGCCTACATATCCGAATGTATAGATTTAACAAACATCAACAGATATCTTGAAGAAAAAAACAGCGGCGATGACGAGTTTAAATATACGCTATTCCACGTTATAGTTACTGCATTAATGAAAACTATAAAGCTTCGCCCCAAGCTGAACTATTTTATCGCCAACAAGCGCATTTACGAGAGAAACGAAATAACCGCATCATTTGTAGTTAAGAAGAAATTCTCTGACAGGGGCGCGGAGGCTCTTGCCGTAATCAGAGGCGAGGATAAGGATAATCTGGACTCTGTTCACGAGAAGATAAGAGAGCAGGTTTACAGCTGCAGAAGCGACAAGCTTGACAGTTCTACAGAAAGTATGGACCTGATAAGCAAGCTTCCTTTCTGGCTCGTACGCTTTGTCGTATATGTCGTAAGAAAGCTTGACATACACGGGCATGTGCCTAAGGCATTTATTGAAAGCGACCCTTATTACTGCTCTGCGGTCCTTTCAAATCTTGGTTCCATAAAGCTCAAAAGCGGATATCATCATCTCACTAACTGGGGAACAAACTCTCTGTTTGTAATAGTGGGTGAGAAAAAAATACGCCCGTTTTTTAAAGATGACGGAAGCTATGATATGAGAGATTCCGTAGAACTGGGACTTACAATAGACGAACGTCTGGCAGACGGCTACTATTATTCAAAATCAATCAGACTGCTGAAGAAGCTTCTTGAAAATCCGCAGCTGCTTGAAACACCATTGGAAAAAGAGGTTGATTACTGATGAAAAAGGAAACATTTAAAGAACAGGTTATAGAAAAGATTACATTTCCGGTTCCCGAAACCGTAAAGACACCGTGGTTTGCCCACAGAGGCTCCATTCCGGCAACACTGGAATATGATGACTGCACAATGTACGAAAAGGTTGAAGCAACAGCAAGGAAATACCCGGGCAACATAGCCTTTGACTTTATGGGCAAGCACACAACCTACAAACAGATGCTTGATCAGATAAACAAATGCGCCCGCTCGCTCAAGACAATAGGCATACGCGAGGGCGACAAGATAACCATTGCAATGCCCAACTGTCCGCAGGCCATATACATGCTGTACGCAACCAACGCCATAGGTGCTATCGCCAATATGATACACCCTCTGTCTGCCGAAAAGGAAATAGAGCTTTATCTGCAGATGTCCGAAAGCGTTGTGGTTGTAACTTTAGACCAGTTCTACAACAAGTTTGAGGCAATCAGAGAAAATACAAAGATAGTAAATATAATTATCGCAAGAATAAAGGACGAGCTGAGCAAGCCTATCAAGACAGGATACATGCTTACAGAGGGGCGCAAGATTACTCCTATTCCAAAGGACGCCCCTGTAATTCAGTGGGACCAGTTCTCTAAGCTGGGCAAGGCGTGCTCGTGGAACTACAAGGTAAAGAGAAAGGCGCAGGACCCTGCCGTAATCCTCTATTCCGGAGGGACTACAGGCAAAACCAAGGGCATCGTGCTTTCAAACATCAATTTCAATGCTCTGAGCCAGCAGGTAATAGCTGCAAACCCTATGTTCAGACCGGGAGACAAGATGCTTGCCGCAATGCCGCTGTTTCACGGCTTCGGCCTCGGAGTATGCATACACACAATGCTCTCACAAGGCGGCAGATGTATACTGGTGCCGAGATTTACAGCCAAAAGCTACGCCAAACTGATAACCAAATACAAATGCAATTTCATAGCGGGAGTTCCTACTCTTTACGAGGCTCTGCTTCGCATACCGTCAATGGAAAAGGCCGATTTATCCTGTCTCAAGGGAGTATTCTCAGGCGGAGATTCGCTTTCTGTTGAGCTCAAGAAAAAATGCGACAGCTTCCTCTATAACCGCAACTCCATAGTGCAGATAAGGGAGGGCTACGGAACTACAGAATGTGTAACGGCTTCATGCCTGACACCGCCTACACTTCACAAGGAGGGCAGCATAGGCATACCGTTCCCTGACACCTACTACAAGATAATGGAGCCTGATACTGACAGAGAGCTTCCTTTCGGAGAGGAGGGCGAGATAGTTATTGCCGGGCCGTCTGTTATGATGGAATACCTTGATATGCCGGAGGAAACAGCTCACACCCTCAGAAAGCACAGCGACGGACTCACATGGCTTTATACAGGCGATCTTGGCAAAATGGACAGTGACGGCTTTATCTATTTCAAAGGCAGAATAAAAAGAATGATTATTTCTTCGGGATATAACATATATCCGGCTCAGATGGAAAACATATTTGACGCTCACGAAAAGGTACAGATGAGCTGTGTTATCGGAGTTCCCGACAGCTACAAAATGGAAAAAGTCAAGGTATTCGTAATGCTTAAAGAGGGCGTTCCTGCAAACGAGGAAACAAGAAGCGAACTGTTTGATTACGCAAGGAAGCATGTTGCAAAATACGCTATGCCTTATGATATAGAGTTCCGCGAAAAGCTTCCGACAACCCTTGTCGGCAAAGTTGCCTACAGACAGCTTGAAGAAGAGGAGCTCAAAAAACTTCAGGGAGAGAACGCATAGGTGGCAAATAACTTCAATCAGAACAGAATGAATTCAATAGGCGCATATCTCAAAGAGTGTTTCGGTGAAAAAGTCATAAAGCTTTCTCTTGAGGGCGGCTTCACCTGCCCCAACAGGGACGGCTCCAAAGGCACAGGAGGCTGCACCTTCTGCGCTTCGGACGGCACCGGACACTTTGCGGGAACCATCAGGCAGCAGATAGACCTGCTGTCTGACAAATGGCCGGAAGCTTCATATATAGCGTATTTTCAGAACCATACAAATACCTATGCTCCTGTATCGGATCTCAGAGAAAAATATTATGATGCTCTCAATCACGACAAGGTTGTGGGGCTTGCCATAGCCACAAGGCCTGACTGCATTTCGGACGAGGCGCTTTCGCTGCTTGCAGAGCTTAATGAAAAAACATTTCTCTGGGTAGAGCTGGGACTGCAGACCATGCACGAAAAAACGGCATCTGAAATAAACAGGTGCTACCCTCTCAAAACCTTTGAGGATACGTTTGCAAGACTTAAAAACTTGGGGATACGGACAGTTGTTCATCTCATATTCGGACTTCCCGGAGAGAGTAAGGAAGATATGCTTGAGTCAGTCAGATATGTGTCGGCAATGAAGCCCTTTGGGATTAAGTTTCATATGCTCAATATCGTAAAGAATTCGACAATGGCAAAGACACATCATGACTATGTGCCGTTTGAGTCTATTGAGGAGTATGCCGACCTTGTTATAAAGGCGCTTGAGCTGGTGCCTGACGATATAACGGTGCACAGGCTCTCCGCCGATGCTCCAAGGCCCATACTCATCGCTCCCGAATGGAGCTACAAAAAAAGAACCATACTGAACACCATTCACAATGAAATGAGAAAACGTGATACATGGCAGGGAAAAAATGCAGGCTGTAAATAGCCTGCATCATAATCAGTATTCTTCCAGCAGAGCCTTTGCTCTGCTTTTTATCTGGGCTTCTATAAGCCTTAATCTCTTTGACGGAAGGTTGTATCTTGAATGTTTTTTAAACTTAAAATCAAGAAGCTTTCGAAGTCCCGCCCTGTGCTTCTGAGTAAGAACAGCTCCCGCAGTCCCCAGAAAATCATCATATACACAGGGAAGAAGTGTTTCAGCATAGGCATCAAGGCTCTCCGCCGACTCAAGATCGTCGTTTCCCGCATAATTAAAAAGTGAGTTGCCGTGGTCAAACAATGGCGCAGGCGCTGCAATCTCATTTGCCCTGTTATCAATGAGAAATCCGAAGTTTCCAAAGTGCCTGTCGGTGTTGCATATAAGCGCATCAAAAACAAGCATATCATTGAGAGCTTCTTCATATTCCGGTCCCAGATTTTTATAATATTCTTTTACTGCTGTCATGCCGCCTGAAGCTGCAAGGCTTCCTACAGGCATAAATGAATACTCTTTACTTGTAAACAGCTCACATACAGAACAAAGCTCGCCATTCCATTTTGACAGGCTGTAGCTTATCGTATTTATTCCAAGAGCCTTGCCTATCTGGGCTGCATAGAACTCGGAATACGGCTCATTTCCCGTATTGTAGCCGCCTTTTGTGCCGCCCTTGTAGAGTCTGATTTTACCGCCTGTTCTTCTCCAGCATTTAGGCAGCATACCGTTGGTTGTAAATTCCGGGCACGATGCCAGAGATGCACGCACACTGCTGCCGTAGCCTGTAAAAGCTATCAGCGCTAGAATTTTGCTGAAGCGGTTATCATACAGATTATATTCTTCAAAAGTTCCTTTAAAGCCTGCTTCTGTAATCCAGTAGCAGTCGTTTAATGACAGACCTTTGGACACCCTTATAATATTCATAGGTCTGTTTATCTGAAGACCGCACTTGCCGAGAAAGTTATGAACATATGCGCGGTTTTTAGGGATAGTCCTTCTTCTCAGCCATTTACTCAGACTGTCAGGCGACAGAGCAAGGTCAAGCGGCATAAGCTTTTGCTTCTCCTCATTTATCCAGACAATTTTAATGTCAGGGCTGCTGCTGTCTTCTGTTGCCGTAAACTGAAGAAGCGGCGTATTAAAATGTCTTAATTCATAAATCAACTCTGTACCTCCGACCATAAATCATATCTACCACAAGTATACCATTAATCCTTTATTTCAAAAACCGCTTTTGTGCATATTGTATAACAGG
>URGK01000009.1 GCA_900547295.1 uncultured Eubacteriales bacterium | reverse complement strand
GCATAACATGATGATTGTCAGTCCCGGACCGCATTCAGGTATCATTTCTTCGATACCGTAGCAGCCTGCAGCTACCAGACAGAAAATCATGAACACTACTGTCGAAACCTTGATGTCATGCTTTTTCAAACCGTGTTCATCAACTTCAACAACATGAGTTTTTACTTGTTCACTCATATCACATTTCCTCCTTAAATTATAGAAAATTAAGATTATTGCATCACCTTTATCTTACTCCCGCATATTCCCATTGTCAATTGTATTAATGAAATTTTCGTAAAATTCGATATAATTGTGCTTATTCACTCTATTAGTTTGCACAAAGCGGAAAACACCTCCCCTATGATATCAATATATGCCTAACGTGTTTCAAAAAAGGACTGCCGAAGCAATCCTTTTATCCTGTATTCATTATTCTATTCTCTGCCTACAAGCACCTGTCCCTTGTCATTTACTCCGATGACCTTCTCTCCGGCATCTCTCAGGGCTTTGATATATGCGCAGGTTTCCCCGCTTATTTCCTCTCCCGGACATACAAACGGTATTCCCGGCGGATAAGGTATTATTGAGCCTGCGCATACTCTGCCCGCAGCGTCCTCCAGCTTCACATATTCCTTGTACTTTGGCACCGGGTGCATTCTGCCGCCCTTTGGTATAGATATTTTTCGCTGTCCCTCTGCTCTGTCTGCAGGCTCATGGCTGTCTGCGATTTCTTCCAGAGCGGCAAGCAGCTTTTCAAGGTCGCTGCGGGTGTTGCCTATGCCGGTCATACACATAAGTATATCGCCTGTATTAAGCTCTGTGTATATATTTTTTTCCATAAGCAGCTTCTCAAGCTGACCGCCTGTAATGCCGTAAGCGCCCATATCGAGATTGATTTTGGTATCATCCATCATATCGGTTTTCATAATGTTAAGCCCCTTTATGTTTGCTGCCTCTATGTAAAACCGGTCGAGGTTTTCACGCCACTTATTCATAAGCTGCTGCCCGTGTTTTTCGAGAATTTCGGCGTTTATGTCAAGCGACGCCATCAGCACATATGAAGGGCTGGTGCTCTGCACAGCCTGAAGTTTGTCTTCAAGCACATATCTGTCCACTCTGTCGCTGCACAGATTCAGTATTGCCGACTGTGTAAGTGAAGCCAGTGTTTTGTGAGTGCTTCCGACAACTATATCGGCTCCGCTCATTTCGGCTGATTCCGGCATATCATCACCTGCTCCGTATTTGTGGAAGAAGTGAAGATGCGCGCCGTGAGCCTGATCTACTATGAGGACCTTGCCCGCATTGTGAACAACCTCTGCAATAGCCTCTATATCGCTGCATATCCCGTAATAGTTCGGACTTGGCAGTATCACAGCTTCTGCTTCGGGGGTTTCAGCGAGCAACCGTTTTACTTCTTCGGGATTTATCGCTCCTGTTATGCCGTATTCCTCATCGATTTCCGGATGAAGATAGACAGGTTCAATATTACCGAGCGTCAGCGCATTGAATATTGATTTATGGCAGTTTTTTGCCATAAGGAGTTTTTTGCCGGCCGGTACAGATGCAAGTATTGCAGCTATAAGGCCGCCGCTTGTGCCGTTAATCAGAAGATATGATTTCCTGGCATCGTAAAGCTTCGCATACCTGTCCTGTATGTCCTTTAACACGTCCTCTGCCTGAAACAGATTGTCTGCGCCCGGAATCTCGGTAATATCACAGTCCATAAAATTATCCAGCCATTTCCCGTAACCGAGCTGTCTGTAAAGCTTTGAGCCCTTATGGCCCGGCATATGATATGAAACTGTTTTTTTGTCTGCATGGTTTAATAAAAATTCTATCATTGTCGTTTCCTTTCCAAGCTGCCGTATTATTCCCAGAAGGCAATAGCTCTTATCGGCGATCCGTCTGCGTTCACATGTTTTAGAGGCAGTGCAAAGAACCAGAACAGATCGTCGCCGCATTTGTCAAGATTCATAAGGTTTTCTATGTTCACTATCTCATGCTCTCTGAAAAGCTTCTTGTGAATAGGCAGGTCTTCATCAGGAATAGGATCTATACCTATAACATCAAGTCCCACACCTTTTTTGTCTGTGTTCAGTATGAATTCCACCACATCATCGTCTATGCACGCATAGTCTTTGAAATAGTCGTCTGTGCCCCATCTTTTGTCCCAGCCCAGATTAAACAGCAGGTAATCTGCCTCCTCTGCTTTTTTTCCGTATTTTTTGATTCTGTCAATTGTAATGGCATCTCCTTCTTTGAGATCCTGGCAGTCTATAACCAGTGCTTTTCCCACAAACTGACTCACAGGGAACTGATCGAGAGTTGTTCTGTCTGCAAACAGATGAGCAGGCGGATCCATGTGTGTTCCGGTATGGGTATACATTGACATCAGCGTTTCCTTGAAACCGTCTTTTTCATATGTGTTTGCCGGCTCAAGTTTTGGCGGCTCTGTACCCGGATATACGGGCATATCTTCTGAAATTACATGTGTTAAATCGATTACTTTCATGGTGTCCTCCTTTAATTAATTCCAGCCTGCGAAATCGCAGATTTCTTCAGGTTTTATTTTTCCTTCCAGCACATCGTCAATAGACTGTCTTATAATATCAACGGCTTTGTCCGCATCCTCCTCTGTTATGACAAGGGGCGGCGTAAGTTCAAGTACATTTGAATTTATTCCCGAATTGTAAAAAAGCAAGCCCAGCTGATATGCTCTGTATACTACAAGCGCCGAAAGCTCCGATGCCGGTTCTTTTGTTTCTCTGTCTTTTACCAGTTCAACGCCTATAACCAGACCTTTGCCTCTTACATCTCCTATGACATCATATTTATCTTTGAGTTTATTAAGCTTTTTAACAAGATATTCACCTGTTTTTCGGGCGTTTTCCTCCAGATTTTCATTCTTTATTATCTTTAGTGACTCTATCGCCGCCGCACATGCAACAGGGTTGCCTGCTGTAGTGAAAAGATGCATTCCGGTTCCTGAATTCATCAGTTCTTTTCTTCCGACCACAGCGCTGAGAGGCTGACCTCCTCCAAGCGGTTTCCCCATTATAACGGCATCGGGAGTTACATCATAATGCTCAAATCCGAACATTCTGCCGGTTCTGCCGAACCCTATCTTGACCTCATCGATTATAAGGAGTATATCATACTTCCTGCATATATGTTCAAGACCTTTGATAAATCCCTCTGCAGGAACAACATCTCCGCCATCACACTGAATGGCTTCAATAACTACCGCTCCAATCTGATCAGGTGCTGCCACAGCATCAAAAATGTAGTTTTCAATATATCTCAGGCAGAACAGATCACAGGTATCACGACTTTTTTCAAAAGCGCAGCGATAACAGTACGGATATGGTATTTTTATTATATTTCCGCCGCCTCCGCTCAGTTTGCTCTGCGAAGGATGGCCCGACATCGCATATGATCCCATTGTCTGCCCATGATATGAACCAACAAAAGTTATTATTTTGTTTTTTCCTGTTGCATAAGGTACAATCTTGGCAATGAATTCATTTGCATCAGATCCGGAATGCCCGTACCAGACACTCTTGTCAAAGTCTCCCGGCAGCAGTTCTTTAAGCTTCTCTGCCAGTTCAACACTTTCCTCATTAATAGCGGATATTGTCGAACCTGTTGACAGTTTTCTGACAGCGCTGCATACCGCCTCTATAATCCGCGGATGATTATATCCAACATTGGCTACTCCCCATCCTGCGCTGAAATCCAGATATTCTTTACCGTCTGCATCTGTAAGGACGGCTTTGTTTCCGGTCTCCACAGCGAGGGGATAAAACCGCAGTTTCATTATATCACTTACAGATTCTTTGTCACGTAGGTATAATTCATTACTCTTACTCATAACAACCTTCCTTAACTCCGGCGGCTCCACAATAATACAGCCGGTCATTCAGTCCTTTTCTGTTTATTCAGGCCAGAAGGCAATAGCTCTTATCGGTGATCCGTCTGCGTTTACATGTTTTAGAGGCAGTGCAAAGAACCAGAACAGATCGTCGCCGCATTTGTCAAGATTCATAAGGTTTTCTATGTTCACTATCTCATGCTCTCTGAAAAGCTTCTTGTGAATAGGCAGGTCTTCATCAGGAATAGGATCTATACCTATAACATCAAGTCCCACACCTTTTTTGTCTGTGTTCAGTATGAATTCCACCACATCATCGTCTATGCACGCATAGTCTTTGAAATAGTCGTCTGTGCCCCATCTTTTGTCCCAGCCCAGATTAAACAGCAGGTAATCTGCCTCCTCTGCTTTTTTTCCGTATTTTTTGATTCTGTCAATTGTAATGGCATCTCCTTCTTTGAGATCCTGGCAGTCTATAACCAGTGCTTTTCCCACAAACTGACTCACAGGGAACTGATCGAGAGTTGTTCTGTCTGCAAACAGATGAGCAGGCGGATCCATGTGTGTTCCGGTATGGGTATACATTGACATCAGCGTTTCCTTGAAACCGTCTTTTTCATATGTGTTTGCCGGCTCAAGTTTTGGCGGCTCTGTACCCGGATATACGGGCATATCTTCTGAAATTACATGTGTTAAATCGATTACTTTCATAGCGTCCTCCTTTAATTCATTTATAGAACAATATTTATTCCGATAATTTTTCTGCTGCTTCACTGTGCGGTTTTGAGTAGAACTGATAGAACAGCAGAAGTATCACAAGATATACGCATACGGCAATGACTGTCTGAATACTTGACGAGAATGTTGCCCAGAATAATATTGCTCCACCCACTATACTTACAATGAAAAACAGATTCCTGCAAGGAAGTCTCCATGTCAGCTTGCCATACTCATCAGGGAATTTCTTTTTATATACATAGCTGCTTATAACTGTTATGCACATTGCCACAACACCGAAAGATGCCGAGATATTTGTAAGCATTACATATACATTTCCGAGCGCCGGAATAACACCCATAAGAATCAGCACCATTCCTACAATCAGGCTGAAAATAAGGCCGACATGAGGCACACCGAATCTGTTAAGTTTTCCAAAAGCTTTCGGAACAACGCCCTGAATACCCATGCCGTATACAAGTCTGGAAACTGTAAACATTTCACCTACAAGACATGTAACACATGCTATCCATGCCGCAAAATTGATCACCGTACCTGCAGCATTACCAAAAGCATATTTTGCAGCCAGCGTAAACGGAGAATCCATGGTTGCATATTCGGTATAATGTACAAGACCGAGACATACAGCCATACTCAGCGCATACATAATAATTATAGTCAGGAACGCCCAGAACATTGCCTTTGGAAGTATTTCCGGTTTCTTAACCTCGCCGCTTGTAGTAAGAAGTGCAAACGGTCCTGCATATGCGTAAGTTCCTGCGCATATCGCAAGCCATATTCCCTTGCCGCCGAACGGAGCAAACGGTTCATAGTTTTCAGGTGCTGTCTTGCCTGATAATATGCCCGCTATGATAAACACAACCATTATTCCGCACAATACAATGATGAGCCCAAGCTGCGCCTTACCTGTAACTTCTCCTCCCAGCATAGTTATAACAAATATTATCGCCAGAATACCCATGCCCCATATTACAGCAGATATATCAGCATTTTCTGTCCACATAAAGAAGTAATTGCTTATGTAGCCTGTTCCCAGACTTACAGAGCCAAGGAATATAACATTCATGCTGGCTTCCATAAATGCTGCCAACATTCCCCATCTCGGTCCGAGCATTCTCTTGTTCCAGTCATGAAGTGAACCTGCACGCGGCATTCCTACAGCCAGTTCACAGGCAGTCATGCAGATACACATAAGAATAAGTCCTGCAATAATATATGATATGATACATGCAGGACCGGCATTCTGCGCTCCAGAAGCCACCAGCAGGAACATGCCGTCACCTACAACAGCGCCTACACCAAGAGCCCAGATCTGCCAGAATCCCATTTTCTTTTTTAATCCTTTTTCTTCTTGCATTTTCTTTCCTCTCATTCACTTGATTTTCAGATACAACAAATTATAAGTGCACTATTTAAGCAGAATATTCCGAACATTTACTTAAAATTAACACACCCTTTCGCTTGTATCAATATGTATTTTGTATTATAATCATTTTATAATTATATACATTTTGTACATATGGAGGTTTCTGAAATGTTTAAAATAGGTGATTTTTTTAATCTTAATCTGTTCGCATGGACGCGAAATCTTACAGGAGCGCCCGTACATCAGGAGCGCCCTATCGAATTTGTATCTGTAAACGATCTTCCGCTTGACAATTTTATAAGGGAAAATGAAATGGTAATAACAATTGCAACTCCATATGTAAGTAATGATGATCGTATGTATGAGTTCATAGACGGCCTTGTCAAAGCAAAAGCAAGTATATTTCTTCTTGCCATACCCAATGACAGACTGGAACTGAGCAGGCGCTGCAGGGATCACGCTGCAGACAATAATCTTTCAGTATTTCAGATACCATGGGAATACCGGTTTGCTGATATTATCGAAAAAGTTACTGATGAAATAAGAGGTTCAAATGATGCTCTGCTGCAGAATCTCGAAAAGTGCCAGAACGCGCTTCTCAAATGCTATCTCAGCGGCAAGGGAATAAACGCAGCACAGAAAATAATAGCATCGCATCTTAATCATGACGTGGACATAATAAAAAACCGCGCAACCTGTCAAATCGACGATACTGCAGAGGAATACAGCGAAATCATTCTGAAACAGAACAACAAGGTTTACGGTTTTCTTTACATACATTCAAAAATAACATTCAAAACAAAAGCTCTTATCTCCAGAACTCTTGCGCCTGTATTAATGCTGTGGTTTTACAAGGAGGATATAATACAGGCAACGCAGCACCTCGTAAAAGACGACTTTATATGGGAACTTATCAGCACCGGAACAAATCTCACAGATGATATGATTTATACAGCCGAAATACTGGAGCTTAATATTGAAAAGGAGTTCACCTGCATTGTGGGACAGATCAACTTCAAAAAAAACATCTCTGTGAATTCATGGCTTAATACAAATATGGGACGACTACGGGAAATACTTCAGCTTACTGCGGCTTCTCTCGGCAGAGAAATAATTCTGACCTCACAAAAAAATATGCTTGTTATGTTTATTGAAAACACAATACAGGACAAACGCAAAAACATAAATACTTTTCTTGATAAGGCTGAAGAGAATACAGGTGTTGATTTCCCGTTGATATATTTTTCATGGGGAATCAGTGAAATAAAAAGCGGCCCTACTGATTTCAACAGTTATTTCGTTCATGCAAAACTGGCCAAGGAGCTTTATGCAAACAGTCGCCGATACACAAAAAACCACAGATACAGCTACGAGGAAACTCTCATTTTTGATATGCTTTCAGTGCTTTCTGCCGACAGTCATATATCATCAAAAGCCTACGATATGGTTTCTCCGCTGTTTCAATATGACAGAGATAAAAATACAAATCTAATGTCCACATTACGTGCATATCTGCATGGCAGAAATATTTCAAAGGCTGCAGAAAGTATAAATATGCACCGTCAGACATTTATTTATCAGTTGAACAAAATAGAAGATCTCCTTGATCTCTCACTGAGAGACTCCGAAACATTATTCCTGCTTGAAATCTGTATGAGGCTTCATGTAGATTTTAAAAACATAAATTAAGAAAAGCAGCAGAGCCGATAAAAACGAAGCTCTGCTGCTTTTAATACTAATTATCAATATCTATTAATTCCTGTTTTTTCTTCCGATAATAAGTCCTACTATCATTACTGCCGCAAATATACACAGATATCCGAGTATCGGGCATATGAATCCGCCGCCTGCCGCTGCCGCCGCCTGCGCCGGCTGAATGCCATGAGCATATATTGCCGCTATAACCATGAATATTGAACCGCACAGCCCGAGTATCGGGATTACATATCTCTTTACCGGTCCGAAATCTGTCGCCTTTTTCATAAATCCTATAAATACAGGAATATACAGAGCATATATTGTAACTATAGGTAGCTCTGATGAGTCAAAACCGAAGAAACCGAGATAGTTTACTGTTCCCAGGTTTGCAAGATAGAAGAACAGGAACCAGATACCGCACATCATCAGACCAAGTATTGCTGAATTGTTTGCCATATTGGATTCAGGGTCAACCTGCGCAAACAGCTTAGGCTTAGGGCCCTCGCCTCTGGCAGCGATTGAGTAAATTCCTCTGGTGCAGCCCAGCATAAGTCCGTTTAATGTACCCATGCAGGAAATAGCCACAAACAGATTAAGCACTGTTCCGAATACTTTTCCGAATACATTTATGTATGCTACTGTAGCTCCGTCAGTTATAAGCTGCTCTACCGTAGCTCCGCCTGCAACGCCTATATAGTATGCGATATAGATTATAACTATGATAAGTCCGCCTGCGACAAGAGCAATAGGAAGATTTCTCTTTGCATTCTTGAGTTCTGAGTTTACAGATGTGGCAATAATCCATCCCTCATATGCAAAAGCTGTCGCAACTATTGAGGCAAACAGAGGGTTGCTTGTCGCTGTTTCGGCAAGGTCAATACCTGTTGTAGTCATATTCTCTATAAGTACTCCGTTCTCTGAAACAAGGCCGCATATAATGCCTACTACCGCCATAAGAATAAGAGGTACCAGCTTGATTACAGTTGTTGTAACCTGGAAATATCCTGCCAGTTTTGGGGAAATGGCATTTACGAAATATGCCGCGCACATAAAGAATACTGTCATAGCCATACATTCAGGTCCTATAACACACCCTCCTTCTTCTGCGGGAACCATCATTGGGAACTGCGGCCATGCTGATGTTATGAATACAAGAGTAAACCTTGCCGACAGCCATGCAAGTACGGAAGTAAGTGTAGGATAATAGATAAAGGTCATAAACCATCCCACCGCATATCCGTATTTCTTGCTTACCGCAGCTTCGGCATAGTCAACGATACCGTTTACTTTTTCATACTTTGTGGCCATTATTGCAAAGGCAAGGATACATGCCAGCATAATACAGCCGCCCACTATCCATGCCAGTATGCCAAGAGGCATATTGCCGTTGGTCTTTGTTAAAATTGTCTGAGCTTTAAAAAATACGCCGCTGCCTATTACAATTCCTACAACCATAGCAATTGCCGTCAGCAGACCGTATTTTCTTTCCAGTCCGTTATTCATTTTGACTTCCTTCTTTCTTTATATTTTATATACATGTGTTTTGTCGGTATTTAATTATTTTACATACTTTCAGGCTTAATGTCAATAATTACTATTATTTTATATTAATTTCTTATCCTTAGCTTAACTGTAAAAAACAGTCCAAAAATCGCTATTACGACAGACGGCAGAGCCAAGAACCGACTCTGCCGTTTTAATAATCAATGTCTAAATCTACTTATCAGCATTTTGTTTTTTCTTTTTCAGCATGAATGCGAGGGACACAGCGCAACCGCCCCAGAGACCTACGCACGCAATACACATCATTACTATTGCACTAGCACTCATTTGTGTCTACCTCCTTAATTAATCATCATAGCCGGGAGCATCTTCCGGTTTTTCGTAGAAGCTCTTCTTGCCCTTTGCTATTGTAAGAACTACAGCTCCCACTACCATAATAGCTACTATACCCCAGCCGAAACCTGACGGATATCCGCCGTAACCGTCTTTGATAAATGTAATCAGGTTAACAACGAATGTATATCCTAAAACGATAACAGTTATGAACTTCAGGCACCATGTCCACCACTTGCCTACAGAGAAGTTTGAGTATTCGTTTGCCGCTGCTCTGAGCTTTTCAGGCTTGAAGAACCAGCAGATAAGTATAAGCTCAATAACACCGCTGGCAACAATACCGATATTGTTGCAGATGTAATCTGTAAAGTCGAGGATATATAATCCTGCTCCTGTGATAAACAGTATACTCAGCAGGAAAGTAGGTACAAGAACTGCTGTTACAGTCTTCTTGTGCCCCATCTGGAATTTGTCCTCAATACCTGTAACTACAGCCTGAAGAATTGATACCAGCGAAGTAATACCTGCTGTAAACAGTGATACGAAGAAGCATATTCCAAACAGTGCATTAAGTGCAGGGAGTGTGCTGATTGCTGTAGGGAATACAACAAATGCAAGTCCTACGCCCTGAGATGCAACATCTTCAACACCAACGCCCTGCTGCATAGCCATATATCCCATGATTGAGAAAATACCTATTCCTGCGAACACCTCAAATCCGTGATTTGTGCATGCAGTAAGGAATGCTGTATTTACAACGTCCTCTTCCTTTGGCAGGAAGCTTGAGTAGCTGATCATAATAGCGAATGCTATAGATAAGCTGAAGAATACCTGTCCGTAAGCTGCTACCCATACGCTAGGCTCCTTGATTGCCGCCCAGTCCGGAGTAAACATATATGCAAGACCGTCTACTGCGCCAGGAAGTGTGATACCTCTTACTACTAATATAATGCAGCATACCATAAGTACCGGCAGACAAATCTTACATGCAATGTCGATACCCTTGTTGATACCCTTGTACATAATGAAGCCTACAATTATCCATATGATAGCGAACGGGATAATCAGATGAGTCTTGATGCCACCAAGCTGAGTAAGACTTTCGCTTATTCCCAGATACTCGTTAAAGAATGAGTTTGCATCGTCGCCCCATGCCTGAGTGAATGAAAATCCTATATAGCTTACTACCCATACAACTATTGCAAAGTAGTAGACAGCGATAAGGAATGAAATCATTACCTGCACCCAGCCGAGCCATTCGAATTTCCTGTTGATTCTTGCGAATGTTCCCGGAGCGCCCGCTCTGTAAGTTTTACCTAATGTGTATTCCAGAATAAGAATAGGAATACCTGCTGTTAAAATTGCAAACAGATATGGAAAAATAAATGCGCCGCCGCCGTTGGTCGCTGCTATGTACGGGAATCTCCACAGATTGCCCAGACCTACAGCAGAACCTATTGCAGCAAGAATAAATCCAAGTTTGCTGTTCCATTGTTCTCTCAATGTAATTCACTCTCCTCAAATAAAATTTCATAATATCTTTTAATACAGCAGAAATTGCTGTTTAATATGACTTCCCTATTATATGGCAGAAAAAAACAATTGTCAATATCAAATTGTTTTTTTTCACAAAAAAAATTTTCTATTTTTGTTTTATAACACAATTTCATTTTGCCGCTTTGTGCAGGATACACAAAGTTTTTATTGGAATTTTCACTCAACTTTATTTTCACCTTTATTTTCACTCAAACCCCGTTTTTTCTGAAACCTGATGCGAATATATTAATGTAGACCAAAGTGCTATGCCATCAGGCATCGGTATTATTGATTTTTATTTCAAAAAATGATATATTACTCTATATGATGTCAACTGATAACAGCATCAAACTAATTAAGGAGGCAGGCGCTTGGATTCAGTCAATAAAAAAGCCGTAAGAGCCGCACAGGACGATTCATACATGAATACGTTCATTGCCGAGAACAAGACATTCATTCTCAGCTGCGCAGGCAAACAGGCAGGCAGATATATATCAGAAAGCGATGACGAGTTTTCTATCGCCATGTACGCTTTCTTTACAGCTATAACTAAATATAATACGGATCAGGGTGATTTTCTTCCTTTTGCAGGGCTTGTAATCAAACGCAGACTCACCGATTACTACAGAACCCAGCAGAGATTTGCAGATGAGCACAGTGTATCCCCCGACGTTTTCAGCGGTAATACAGACGATGACGGCGAAGCTCAGGCCATACACTACGAGGTGGCTGAGAAACTTACCGACAGACCGGTACTTACAGCAGCGGACGAGATACATGCAGTAAATAATATCTTCAGCCGTTTCGGATTTTCTTTTATGGAGCTGTCGGATGTTTCACCAAAGGCCTCCAAAACCAAGAGGCAGTGTGCGCAGGCAGTCAGGGCACTGATAGCCACACCTGTTATCCTTGAAACGCTCAGATCCACTCATAAATTACCCATTAAGGCACTGTCAGCTCAAAGCAGCGTGCCTGTCAAGGTTCTTGAACGACACAGGAAATACATAATCGCAGCCACGGTGATACTTACAGGGAATTTTCCCATACTGGCTGAATATATGAAATATATCAGGGAAGGAGAAACAGCATGAAGGCGTTAATCGTCGAAACTGACAAAAAACATGCAGCGGCACTGTTAAGTGACGGCAGCATCATAAAAGTTCCGAAGCGCGACTATGTTGTCGGGCAGGAAGTCAGCATCGCTGTTTCAAAGAAGCCTCGCAGAAGCGGACTCATCGCCGCTGCGGCCTGTTTTATGCTTCTTGCAACAGGCGGAGCAGGATATGCTACAGCGGTTTCACCTTACTCTCACGTAACGCTGGATGTCAACCCGTCTATCGAATATACGCTAAACCGTTTCGATCAGGTTGTATCAATCGATTGTATGAACAAAGAGGGACAGGAAATCGTGGATAATATTTCAGATGACGTATCCAAATTCGCATCGTTTGAAGATGTTTTCAAAATGACGGTCGATGAGTTATACAGACTGGGATATCTTACAGGCGATGAACACGACTATATGGTACTGTCGGTATGCTGTGACAAGAACAGCAATAAGGCAGCAGCCCTTGAAAACAGTCTTTCGGCAATAACATCTGATTACACACTCACATCAGATGTTATAGAGGTTACCGAAAAGGACAGAGCAGAAGCATCTGATTTAAACACTACAGCCGGCAAACTGGCGCTGATTTTAGATGTGGTATCCAAAGAGGATAAACTAACCGAAAAAGACGTCAGGGATTTTGTTGACAAGTCGGTTAAACAGATAGCCGAAACTATAGACAACTACAAAAAAGACCCTGAAACTACCGCATCTGACAGCGAAAAGGTTTCAGAAACCACTACATCACAGGCTCCTGCAAGCGCTACCACTCACAGCAAAACGACTGACAGCAGCAATGCAGGCAAGTCAAATGACAAGACCGGCTCTTCGGATTCAAGCAATTCAAACAAGACTGACAAACCGTCAAATACAACCGTAAAGCCGGAACCTGAACCGCCTAAGCCGTCAGATAACGATGACATAGATGACAGCGGATTAAGCGGTCCGGGCAAATAACACCGGAGACTTAAAAGCGACCCCTCAAGGTCGCTTTTGTGTTATCTGAAATATTTAACCGCCGATCTGAACATATCAAGCTCATATTTTCCCGGCACATTCTTGTAAAGGCCGTAGCCTGCGCGTTCCGTATGTCCCATCTTGCCGAATATTCTGCCGTCAGGTGAAGTGATGCCCTCAACAGCATAGAATGATCCGTTTGGATTAAACTGTACATCGTTGGTCGGGTTTCCGTCAAAATCAACATACTGAGTCGCAATCTGACCGTTTTGGAGAAGCTGCTTTATCAGTTTTTCATCAGCAGTAAATCTGCCTTCTCCATGTGATACAGGCATAGTGAATACTTCTCCAACCTCAGTATCTGCAAGCCATGGTGACATATTCGATGCAATCCTTGTCCTTACAATCTTCGACTGATGTCTGCCAATTGTGTTGAGTGCAAGTGTCGGGCAGTTTTCATCGGTTTCAATTATCCTGCCGTAAGGCACAAGTCCCAGCTTGATAAGCGCCTGAAATCCGTTACAGATACCGCACATAAGACCGTCTCTTTTATCCATAAGCTCAGTAACCGCATCTTTAACGGCCTCATTTCTGAAAAATGCTGTTATGAATTTACCTGAACCATCCGGTTCATCTCCGCCGGAAAAACCTCCCGGTATGAAAATCATCTGCGACTCTCTGACCTTATGCGCAAACTCTTTAACTGAGTCTGCAATGTCATCTGCACTCCTGTTTTTTATGAGGAAGATTTCCGGAGCCGCGCCTGCCGCCGCCATCGCCTTTGCCGAATCGTATTCGCAGTTCGTTCCTGGAAATACAGGAATAAGCACCTTTGGCTCTGCCGTCTTAATCGCAGGAGCCTTTCGTGTTCCTTCAAACCTGTACTCTGCCGCAGGTATATCTGTTTTCTCTGTTTCAATATTACATGTATATACAGTTTCGAGCCTGCCCTCATAAATATCGGCAAGTTCCTCAAGCGCTACACACTCACTGCCGCATGATATGCAGCCTGCATCAGTTGTCTTACCTATATTGAGTACAGTTGCATTTCCTGCAGAAACCTTGGTTTCTGCATCAACCTCAAGCAGAAACGCGCCGTAGGCATATCCGAAGATTTCCTCCAGAGCAAGCCCTGCCTCAAACTCAAAGCCGATGCCGTTTCCAAAGCACATCTTCATTACAGCCTCTGCTATACCTCCAAATCCCGGCGTATATGCGGCATATACTCTGCCCTCTCTCATAAGTCCTGTGACTTCAGCAAATACTTTTTTAAGGCTTTTGAGATCTGCAAGACCATCGCTGTCTGTATCGGGCTTAATCAGAAGCACCCTGTGACCTGCCGCCTTGAAATCATTACTTATGATATTATCTATATCCTCGGTTGTAACCGCAAAGGACACCAGTGTAGGCGGCACATTTATATCCTCAAAGGTACCGCTCATGGAGTCCTTTCCTCCTATTGCCGCTATGCCAAGTCCCATCTGCGCTTTGAACGCTCCCAGCAGCGCCGACAGAGGCTTGCCCCATTTCTCGCTGTCTCTTCCCAGCTTTTCAAAGTATTCCTGGAAAGTCAGATATACGTCTTTAAACTCGGCTCCTGAGGCTATGAGTTTTGAAACAGACTCTATAACCGCGGTGTACGCCCCGTGATACGGACTTGCCGATGAAATATACGGATTATAGCCCCACGACATCAGCGAGCACGTTCTTGTATCCTTTTTTTCAACTGAAATTTTGTATGCCATGGCCTGCGACGGAGTTCTCTGATATTTGCCCCCAAAAGGCATAAGCACAGTTCCCGCACCTATAGTCGAGTCAAACCTCTCCGAAAGTCCTCTTTTGGAGCACACATTAAGGTCAGCCGCAAGCTCTCTCATACCCCTGCCGAAGCTGTCGGGTATTTCTTTCTGAGGCTCTGCCGCTTTTACTGTTTTTACGGTTATATGCTTTTCGGCTCCGTTGGAATCAAGAAATTCTCTTGAAATGTCAACAATTGTTTTACCGTTCCACGTCATAACAAGCCTTGGCTCCTCTGTTACATCGGCCACTACTGTTGACTCTAAGTTTTCGGAGTCCGCCAGCTCCATAAATTCAGCAGCATCTGCGTTTGCCACAACAACTGCCATTCTTTCCTGCGACTCACTTATGGCAAGCTCTGTCCCGTCAAGACCCTCATATTTTTTAGGCACTTTATCAAGATTTATAAAAAGTCCGTCTGCAAGTTCTCCTATCGCTACAGATACCCCTCCTGCGCCAAAGTCATTGCATCTTTTTATCATTTTTGCAGCCTGCGGGTTTCTGAAAAGCCTCTGAAGCTTTCTCTCTTCAGGCGCATTCCCCTTCTGCACCTCTGCCCCGCAGCTTACAAGTGAACCCAGATTATGAGATTTTGACGAGCCTGTCGCTCCGCCACAGCCATCCCTGCCGGTTTTGCCGCCCAGAAGAATTACCACATCCCCCGCCTGCGGCACTTCACGTCTGACATTTTCGGCAGGCGCCGCTCCCATCACAGCGCCGATTTCCATACGCTTTGCAACATAACCCTCGTGATATATTTCATCCACCTGCCCTGTGGCAAGGCCAATCTGATTGCCATAGGAAGCATATCCGTCTGCCGCTGTTGTAACTATTTTTCTCTGCGGCAGCTTGCCCTCAAGGGTTTCACTGACAGGCTTGAGCGGGTCTGCGGCTCCCGTAACTCTCATTGCCGCATACACATACGCTCTGCCTGAAAGCGGATCTCGGATTGCGCCTCCGATGCATGTTGCAGCCCCGCCAAAAGGTTCTATTTCCGTAGGGTGATTATGGGTTTCATTTTTGAAAAGCAGCAGCCAGTCCTCGTCTTTTCCGTCTATATTGACTTTAATTTTTACAGTGCAGGCATTAACCTCCTCCGACTCGTCAAGGCCGGGAAGCTTTCCTGCAGTTTTGAGGCATTTTGCCGCAATGGTCGCAATATCCATCATATTTACAGGCTTGCTTCTGCCTATTGCTGTCCTTGCCTCCAGATACTCGTTGTAGGTTTTTTCAATAAGCTCATCTTCAAATGTGACACTGTCTATAGTTGTCTGAAATGTAGTATGTCTGCAGTGATCCGACCAGTATGTGTCTATCATCTTTATTTCCGTCACAGTCGGCTCTCTGTTCTCTTTTCTGAAATATTCCTGACATACGGTAATATCGTCAAGGTCCATGGCAAGACCTCTGTCTGCTATGAACTGTCTGAGGCCATCCTCCGTAAGAGCGTTAAAGCCTTTTACGGTTTCAACCTCTGTAGGAATTTCATATTCTGTTTTGAGTGTGTCCGGCATAGCAAGAGATGCCTCCCTTGCTTCAACAGGATTTATAACGTAGGCTTTGATCTGCTCAATATCCTTTGCTGTAAGACTGTCTCCTTTGAGCATATATACCTTTGCGGAAGCTACAGCCGGTCTTTCCTGTTGTGATATTATCTGTATGCACTGGGCTGCCGAATCTGCTCTCTGGTCAAACTGTCCCGGAAGCGGCTCTACTGCAAATACATAATATCCGCTGCTGTCAGGCTCGTTATATGTGTCGTCCAGCTGAGGCTCCGAAAACACAGTTCCTATGCAGTATTCAAACAGTTCCCTGTCTATGCCCTCAACATCATATCTGTTGAGAATTCTAAGCTCCTCAAGGCTTTCGATGCCCAGAAACGCCCTTATATCCGAAAGCAGCCCTGCGGCCTCGCTTGCCGCAGCCTTTTTCTTTTCAACATAAATTCTGTAAACCATCGCTATTTCCTTTCTGCCTCAAGAGCTCTGCTTCCTATATCTTTTCGGTAATAGGCGTTTTTAAAGCTTACTTTCTTAACTGCCTCATATGCATCGTCAATTGCCTTTGCAAGATTTTCCGATACCGCGGTAACGCCCAGCACTCTGCCGCCCGATGTCAGAAGTCTGCCGTTTTCAAGCTTTGCTCCGGCTATGAATATATCTGCATTATCAGGCAGCTTATCCGCCGTTATTTCAAATCCCTTTTCGTAGGCCGCAGGATATCCTGCCGATGCCATTACAACGCAGCAGGCGCTGTTCTTACTGAAAACAACCTTTGTATCTGCCAGCCTTTCATCTGCCACAGCCTGCATAATATCAAGCAGATTGCTTTCAAGCAGCGGCAGTACAACCTGAGTTTCGGGATCTCCGAACCTGCAGTTGTATTCTATGACCTTAGGTCCTCCTGCTGTAAGCATAAGTCCGAAATACAGACAGCCTTTGAATGTCCTGCCTTCTTTGTTCATCGCTTTTATTGTAGGAATAAAAATCTCATTCATACAGCGCTGTGCGATTTCCTCTGTATAGTACGGGTTAGGTGCAACGCAGCCCATACCTCCCGTATTCAGTCCTCTGTCGCCGTCAAGAGCTCTTTTGTGGTCCTGTGAGGAGATCATAGGCACTATGGTTTTGCCATCGGTAAATGACAGTACGGAAACCTCAGGACCTGTAAGAAATTCCTCTATGACTATACGGCTTCCGCTCTCGCCGAAAACACGCTCCTCCATCATTGATCTTACAGCTGCTTTTGCATCATCTCTTGTTTCTGCAATTACAACTCCTTTGCCCAGCGCAAGTCCGTCAGCCTTGATTACTGCAGGAACAGCCGCAGTCTCAAGATAGGCAAGAGCCTTGTCCATATCATCAAACACCTCGTACTCTGCCGTAGGTATTCCGTATTTTTTCATAAGATTCTTTGAGAACACCTTGCTGCTCTCTATAACCGCTGCAGCTTTGTTTGGCCCAAAGCATTTAATTCCTATGGCCTCAAGCGCATCAACCGCACCGAGGGCCAGCGGATCATCAGGCGCAACCACTGCAAACCCTATATCATTCTCCTCAGCAAATTCTGTGATTTTTTCTATGTCCTTTGCGCCTATGTCTATGCACTTCGCATCTTTTGCAATGCCGCCGTTTCCGGGCAGCGCATATATAGTGTCGATTTCTCTGTTTTCTTTAAGTTTTTTAATTATTGCGTGTTCACGACCGCCGCCGCCAACTACGAGTATTTTCATTTTTATCACCTGTTAATGATGGAACAGTCTTATTCCGTTAAATATCATTGTCATATCGTATCTGTCTGCACACTGTATAACCTGATCATCTCTGATTGAGCCGCCCGGCTCTGCAATACAGGAAACACCGCTCTTTGCGGCTCTCTCAATGCTGTCTGCAAACGGGAAAAAAGCATCCGAAGCAAGAGCTGCGCCTTTAATCGTATCGAGGAAGGCTCTCTGCTGCTGCTCTGTAAAAGGCTCCGGCCTTTTGGTAAAGTATTTTTGCCATATGCCTTCGGCGCATACATCTTCTTCATATTTATTGATGTATCCGTCGATTACATTATCTCTCTCTGCTCTGCCAAGCTCTGCTCTGAACGGCAGCTCCAGCACTCTGTCGCTCTGTCTTAAAAACCACGTGTCAGCCTTGTCGCCTGCAAGGCGGGTGCAGTGAATTCTCGATTGCTGCCCCGCTCCGACGCCTATGGCCTGTCCGTCATATGCAAAGCACACCGAATTTGACTGGGTGTATTTGAGTGTTATGAGAGCTGTTATGAGATTTAGTCTTGCTTCATCTCCCAGTTCCTTACTCTCCGTAACTATATTCTCAAGAGCGCTGTCATCTATTCTGACATCGTTTCGTTTCTGTTCAAAGGTAATTCCGAACACCTGCTTTTTTTCAGCTTCCGCAGGCCTGTATTCAGGATCTATTTTTATGATATTGTAGTTGCCCTTTCTCTTTGACTTTAAAAGCTCAAGAGCCTTGTCAGTATATCCCGGCGCTATTACTCCGTCTGATACCTCTCTCTTAATTATATTTGCGGTGGTTTCATCGCAGATATCCGAAAGGGCTATGAAGTCCCCAAAGGAGCAGAGCCTGTCTGTCCCTCTTGCTCTGGCATAGGCGCAGGCAAGAGGCGAGTCGTCAAGCCCCTCTATGTCATCTACAAAACAGGCTTTCTTTAGTCTTTCGGGAAGCGCTCTGCCGAGGGCCGCCGAAGTCGGACTTACATGCTTAAACGATGCCGCAGCAGCCATTCCTGTGGCTTCTTTGAGCTCAGCTACAAGCTGCCATGCGTTAAACGCATCGAGAAAGTTGATATATCCGGGTCTGCCGTTTAAGATTTCAATTGGAAGCTCTGCGCCGCTTTCCATATATATCTTCGCCGGCTTCTGATTGGGATTGCATCCGTATTTAAGTTCAAATTCTTTCACTTGCTGCCTCCTGTCCGTTTTTGTTTATGAGGGTTTCAGTATACTCTCCTGTTTCAATATCCGTATATCTTACATACAGCGATATCTTATTCTCATTATTCAGACTGCCCCATATATATTCCGCAAATTCTCTGGCACTGTCACCTGTTGCTATTGCCACAGGCTCTCCCTCAAAGGCAGGCAGGGGACTGCCGTTTTCTCTGTAGGTATGTATGAAATGGCCGATGCCTGCAGCTTTTTCATAGCCGTAGACAAATCTGCCGCAGGAGCTTCCGTCTTTGTCAAGCGCCTTTAGTATGCTCAGCTTATATCTGTAACTGTCTTTATCAAGCACCGCCACGCCGCTTATTCTTGATGTGAAGTTAGGAGCATCAGGCTCAAATTCTCTTGTTTCAAGAGCCTCTTCAAAGCTTTTCCCGCTCTCAAGAAAGTCATATATCGTATCCGTCTGGTCGCCGTTTGTAACAATCAGATTGTTTCCCGATTTTCTTACCGCCGCATATATTATGAGGGAGGGATCCTCCATTTTGCTTTCATCAAAAGCCTTTGTATATATTTCATCATTTCTTTTTTCAAATATACGGTTTCTGCTGTTTTCGCTTCTGCCCATTATGAAATATGCTGCAACCGCTTTGGTTCCGTCGGGGCTTGTCCCGAGTATGATGCCTCTTCCGGGATATTCGTTTGAGGACAGCAGCTTGCCTATATCCTTATATGTATCCATTGCTTTCTTTCCTTTCTGCAATTGCTTTTGAGACCTCCTCCGCGGCCTCCGGAAGTATCACCCACTCCGCCTGAGTCATTACACGCTTCTGCAGAGTTTTAGGCGTATCGTCTTTTTTGACGTTTACTGCCTTTTGCCTGATTATCCTGCCGCCGTCTGGTATCTCGTTTACAAAATGGACTGTCGCTCCTGTAACTTTAACGCCATAGTCAAGAGCTGCCTCGTGAACTCTGATACCGTAATAGCCTTTGCCGCAAAAAGATGGTATGAGTGACGGGTGAATATTGATTATCCTGTCTGAATAGCGCTTTACAAAATCCTCTGACAGTATGTTTAAAAAGCCTGCAAGGACTATAAGTTCTATGCCGTATTCCTCCAGCTTCTCCAGAATTTCAGCTTCAAAGGCTTCCTGCGAGCCGCATTCTCTGCGGGTTACCGCAACTGCGTCTATGCCGGCCTCCTTGGCTCTTTTTAAGCCGTATGCAATGGAGTTTGAGGATATTACCAGCGTAATGCGGCCGTTTCGGAGTATACCGTCGCGCTGCGCATCTATAAGTGCCTGCAGGTTTGTGCCGCCTCCCGATATGAATACGGCTATCTTTGTTTTTACCATAATATAATCCCCTCGTCTGAGCTGACAGTTTCTCCGAGAATATATGCCTCTTCTCCGTTTGCCCTTAAAATCTCAAGGGCTCTGCCTGCTTCCTCAGGTGAAACTATGACAGTCATTCCCACTCCCATATTGAAAGTGTTGAACATTTCTCTCTGTGAAATACCGCCCCTTGCAGCTATATATTCAAATACAGGAAGAACTCTTACATCTTCTGTTCTGATTTTGACGCCTATGCCCTCGGGAAGACTTCTCGGAATGTTTTCAAAGAAGCCGCCGCCTGTAATGTGAGATACCGCCTTGACGTTTACCTCTTTAAAAAGCGCAAGCATCGGTTTTACATATATTTTTGTAGGTGTAAGCAGGACCTCTCCTAAAGATTTACCTGAAAGCTCCGCCACAGGCGCATTAAGGTCTGCTGTTTCGACCTCCAGCACCTTTCTTACAAGTGAAAATCCGTTGGAATGAACGCCGCTTGAAGCAAGAGCTATCACAGTATCTCCGGGTTTAATGCTGTTTTTGTCCGGCAGCCTGCTGCCGTCTGCAAGTCCTACCGCAAAGCCTGCAAGGTCATATTCGTCTTCGGGGTAAAAACCCGGCATCTCTGCTGTTTCACCGCCAATCAGCGCGCATCCCGCCTGCACGCAGCCCTCTGCCACGCCTTTGACAAGCTGAGCTATTTTTTCAGGCACGTTTTTGCCGCAGGCTATGTAGTCAAGAAAAAACATAGGCGCAGCGCCGCAGCATACTATGTCGTTGACGCACATTGCAACGCAGTCTATTCCCACTGTGTCGTGTCTGTCTGCAAGGAAAGCCAGCTTAAGCTTTGTACCTACTCCGTCTGTGCCGCTTACCAGCACAGGGTCTTTGATGCCGTAAAGCTCCGGTCTGAAAAGACCGCCGAAGCCTCCCACCTCTGATATCACTCCGTCTGTTACGGTTCTTGCAACATGCTCTTTCATAAGCCTGACAGCCTCATAGCCCGCAGTTATATCAACACCTGCAGCCGCATACGCATCTGCTTTTGAGTTCTTCATTTTTATTTATTCCTTTCCATTCCAGCAATAGGTGCAGACTCTGCACGGATCCAACCCGATTGCTTTTATGATGTTATCTATGCTCTGATACTCCAGCGAGTCAAAATGCAGCTTTTCGCAAAGCGCATTTCTCAGCGCGCGTCCTCTTTCTGTGGTGCCGTCGCTGTATTCTTCAAGGTGCTCTGCGCCCTCCTCTCCCTCAAGCTCCATAACAATTCTTCTGGCTATAAGCTCCATGTCGGAGTTCTGTCTTGAGAAGTTAAGGTATTTGCACCCGTACATTATAGGGGGACACGCTGAACGCATATGTACTTCCTTTGCTCCGTTTTCGTAAAGAAAATCAACTGTTCCCTTGAGCTGGGTACCCCTTACTATGCTGTCGTCTACAAACAGCAGCTTTTTGTCCCTGATAAGCTCTGTGACAGGAACCAGCTTCATTTTGGCAACATGACTTCTCTCCGACTGATTGGTTGGCATAAAGCTTCTGGGCCACGTCGGTGTGTATTTTATAAAAGGTCTTGCATAATCAATGTCACACTCGTTGGCATATCCTATTGCGTGAGGAACTCCTGAATCAGGCACACCTCCGACGTAGTCCAGATCAAAGCTCTTGCCGTTTATATCATCATATTGAGCAAGTAGTCTGCCGTTTCGGTTTCTCATCACCTCTACATTTACTCCCTCATAGGTTGAGTTGGGGTATCCGTAGTAGGTCCAGAGAAACGCGCATATTTTCATATCTCTGCCGGGCTTTTGCAGAATATCTATGCTGTCTTTGGATATCTCCGCAATCTCTCCCGGTCCGAGCTCTTTAACTGTTTCATACCCCAGTTTTTCGTAGGCAAAGGACTCAAATGACACACAGTGTCCGTCAGCGTCTTTTCCTATAAGCAGCGGGGTTCTGCCCATTTTATCTCTTGCCGCTATAATGCGGCCGTCTTCTTTTAGTATTACAATTGAAGCCGAGCCCTCGATAATGCTCTGTGCGAATTTAATTCCCTCAAGAAAATCGCTTTTCTGGTTTATCATCGAGGCGACCAGCTCTGTGGAGTTGATTTTCCCGCCTGTCATGGCTTCAAAATGTCCTCCGCTGAAAGCCAGAAACTGATCAATCAGCTCCTGCGAGTTTCTTACGGCTCCTACCGTAACTATCGCATAGGTCCCCAGATTTGAGCGTATCAGTATGGGCTGCGGGTCGCCGTCGCTTATGCAGCCGATGCAGGACCTGCCTCTCATGGTGTCGCATACACCCTCAAATTTTGTTCTGAAAGGTGAATTCTCTATATTGTGAATTTCCCTCTGGAAACCGTATTCCTCATCGTATGCAGCCATTCCGCCTCTGGCTGTACCAAGATGTGAATGGTAGTCCGTACCATAAAACACATCTAATACAACATCGCGTCCCGACACTGCACCAAAATATCCTCCCATTTATTCCTCCCTAGCATTTACTGAAGAAAAGCTCTGATAAAGTCATAGGATCTATATATTCTCCGTCCTTGTATACTCTCATGTTTCCCGATGCGATTTCATCTATAAGCATTACGTTGCCGTCCCTGTCGTATCCGAATTCAAATTTTATATCGTAAAGCACAAGGCCTTTTTCTTTCATATCATCTGCAACTATTCTTGTTATCTGCTGTGTCATAGCCTTGATATCGTCATACTGTTTTTCTGTCATAACTCCGAGAACAACAAGGCCGTCTTTAGTTACCAGCGGGTCTTCCTTTTCGTCGTTTTTGAAGGTCATTTCAACGTATTCAGGCAGGTCTGCGCCTTCTTCGATATATTCGCCGTATCTTCTGAAAAATGAGCCTACAGCCTTGTGTCTGCAGATTACTTCAAGTCCGTTTCCGAACACCTTTGCAGGCAGTACCTCCATTGTGGTTTCGTCAAGGTCTGCATTTACATAGTGGGTTCTTATGCCGGCTGCGTTGATTTTTTCAAAGAAGTAAATCGACATACGAAGGTTTACGTCGCCTACACCCTCAATTGTAAGGCCTACGGCGTTCTGACCGGGGTCAAACACTCCGTCTTTTCCTGTGCAGTCGTCCTTGAATTTTAACAGATAGTTTCCGTTATCAAGTGCAAATACATTCTTGGTTTTTCCTGTGTAAACGAGTTTCTTTTCCATTGTTTGTTCCTCCATAATAATGTTATTTATTTAACTGCGCTGCAATTGCAGCATCTTTTTCAAGTACTTTCTGTGCGTTTGCTTTTCTCTGTTCCGAAAGCTTTAACGCAAGAGCTTCATCCTCAATTGCAAGCATCTGAACCGCCAGAAGCGCCGCATTGGCCGCTCCGTCTATTGCAACGGTTGCAACAGGTATTCCTGATGGCATCTGTACGGTAGATAGCAATGCGTCAAGTCCGTCAAGGGTTGATGATTTAACCGGTATCCCTATTACAGGAAGTGTGGTGTTTGCCGCTATGGCTCCTGCAAGATGCGCGGCTTTTCCTGCCGCTGCTATGATTGCTCCAAAGCCATTTGCTCTTGCGCCCTGCGCAAAGGCTTTAGCCTCCTGCGGCGTTCTGTGTGCCGAATATATATGAACCTCATACGGCACTTCAAACTCTTTGAGGGTATCTATTGCTTTTGACACAACAGGCATATCCGAGTCGCTTCCCATTACAATTCCTATTTTTTTCATAAATCCTCCATAGTCATAAACTATCAAAAACAAAAAGGCAGACACGTATCCCTAATATATGAGATAGTTGTCTGCCCGGACAATCGGCTAAAGCTTCGCCTGTCACTCCCCTGCGGTACTCCGCTTATCGTCGGTTATGACAGGTACAGTAAAAGAAAAACAGGTTAAAACAACCTGTTTACTAATACGAAATACAATGCAAATCAGACCTCTGCTGCGAGGAAATGATATGCATTATTATCAACTAATAGTCGCTTTTTTTCGGCGCGCGGTAGAAACGTTCAGGCCATCATACAGAACATATATTAGTAAACAAAATCTATTCAACTGATGTCTTAATTATTACACAAAAAATATATGCTGGCAAGGGGCTTTTGCAATTAAAGCAAATAAATTATATGTCGCCTGTGCCGTTAGCCGCCGCAAAACGCCTAAAGCTGTGTCAGGCTCTGTGGATTGCAGGGGCTGACGGTACATCCCAAAACAGCAGCAAATTTATATATACCATACGGGCAGCTGGAGTATATTTTCCCTAAGCACTCCCGGCTGTGGACACATACATATAACGGCTCCCATGCCGCGTTTTTTGTCCGGTATCCCGTCAAGCACAGAAAATGCAGAAGTCTGATCTGCGGTCACTTTGCTGCTTCTTTTGATTTCAACAGGGTAAAGCGTTCCGTTTTCTTCAATAATAAGGTCTATTTCATTTTCTGATGTTTTTTTCTTATCTCTACCTCTGTAATAGGACACGCAATACCTGTAGTCTATGCCTCTGTTTGAATATGATTTCAGTATTTCCGAAATCACAAAGGTTTCAAAGAACGCACCGCTCATTGCACCGTTTGCAAGGGTTTCAGGGGTAAGCCATCTTGTCAGATATGCGGCAAGCCCTGTATCCCTGAAATATACCTTTGGTGTTTTTATTGCTCTTTTGAGTACAGACGAGGAAAACGGCTCCAAAAGATATATTATACCTGAAGCTTCAAGAACAGACAGCCATCTTTTTATAGTGCTCTGATCTTTGCCTACTTCATCTGCTATATTGGCATAATTAATCATCTGTCCGGTTCTTGCTGCGACTGCAATCATAAATTTCCTGAAATCATCGAGGTTCTGAACTGCGGACAGACTGCGCACATCTCTTTCGAGATATGTTTTTATATAGCTGGAATAAAATACGGACCAGTCAACTTCCGGGTTCTGAAGCTCCGGGTATCCCCCTCTGTGTATAACTTCCCATATATTATCAAAGGGTTTGACACTTTTACTGCGCTCCTGAACGTACTCCATTGTCGGAACAAAAGAGCGATTAAAGCTGTCGCCTTTGATTTCACGCATAGAAAGCCCTGAAAGCTCAATAATGCCAATGCGCCCTGAAAGGGACTCTGACACGCCCTCCATAAGCTCAAGCGGCTGCGATCCGGACAGGCAGAACAATCCGCGCTCGTCACTCTCATCACACTTTATCTTTATATATCTGAAAAGGTTCGGCGCTCTCTGTACTTCATCATAGATAACAGGCGGCGGATTAAGCATCATAAACATTTCCGGCTGCTCTACAGCCTGTTCTTCAATAAAGGGGTCATCTACAGGCACATATTTCTTTTCGGGAAAAAGTTTTTGAAGAACGGTTGATTTTCCCGTCTGCCTTGCACCTGTCACCAGTATGCTTTTGAAAGTCTTTTCCGACTTCAATACTATATCCTCAATACTTCTTCATACCCTATAGCTTTCTTTACAATAATCTCATTTTTCATAAAGCAGCACCCCTGTACTTTTGTTCTCATCATCAATTTTAGAATTCGGTTCTATGTGTGTTACATCAAAGATATCTATATCCTTGTCTAATGCCTTACGCACATCTTCTGATAAGCCTATGAATTTCAGACCTCTCAGCCCGCTGTCTACCAACAAATCCACATCACTGGTTTCCGTTGCCGCAGCTTTGCTGTACGAGCCAAATAATATTGCTCTGTTTATCTCATATCTGACAAAGACAGGTAATAATATGTTTCTGATTTCCGAAACAGAATAAACCTGATTTGTCATAAGCTCATCTCCTTTTCTTTAACACCATATTTTATTATATTCTAATATATAGTATTTACTAAATCAAATATAAAATATTTAGGCATTTTAGTTATCTGCTATAAATCACTCAGCATATGGCTGATACGCTCTTTTCATCAGGTAACAAATATAATTAATCACCATAGTAACGGAATTATGATGTTTAGTGCAAGGAATATGAGTAAAACCGCCCGGTTTCCCGAGCGGTCTTGTGTTCAAATGTCTTACTGTTAAGGCGTTTACATCATTCCCGGCATTCCGCCTCCGCCCATTGGCGGCATAGGAGGATTGTCTTCCTTGATGTCTACGATACCTGCTTCTGTTGTAAGCAGTAATGCTGATGCTGATGCTGCATTCATAAGCGCTGATTTAGTAACCTTTGCAGGGTCTACGATACCTGCTTCAATCATGTCAACGTATTCTTCTGTTGCCGCATTGAAGCCTACGCCTGCATCTCTGTTCTTAACCTCTGCGATTACAACGCTGCCCTCAAAGCCTGCGTTTTCGGCAATCTGTCTTACAGGCTCTTCTAATGCTCTCATTATAATCTGAGCGCCTGTTTTCTCATCGCCGGAAAGTGTATCAACATAAGCTGCGATTGCTGGAATTGTGTTTGCAAGAGCAACACCGCCGCCTGCAACGATGCCTTCTTCAACTGCTGCCTTTGTAGCGTTTAAAGCATCTTCTATTCTCAGCTTTCTTTCTTTTAATTCAGTTTCTGTAGCTGCGCCAACCTTGACAACTGCAACACCGCCTGCAAGCTTAGCAAGTCTTTCGAGTGTTTTTTCTCTGTCGAATTCTGAGTTGGTCTGAGCTGCCATAGTTCTCAGAGAAGCAATTCTGTCCTGAATCTCCTTGGCATCTCCGCCGCCGCCTACGATAACTGTGTTTTCCTTGTCAACCTTAACTGTTGCTGCTGTTCCCAGCATATCAAGCGTTGTTTCTTTGATGTCGTATCCCAGTTCTTCTGTGATAACTGTACCGCCTGTCAGAATTGCAAGGTCTTCCATCATTGCTTTTCTTCTTTCGCCAAAGCCCGGAGCCTTTACTGCAACACATTCAAATGTGCCTCTTAGTTTGTTTAATACCAGAGTTGCAAGTGCTTCACCCTCAAGGTCCTCGCAAACGATAAACAGCTTTCTGCCTGTGTTTACAACCTGTTCAAGCAGAGGCAGCAGATCCTGTATGCTTGAAATCTTCTTGCTTGTAAGCAGAATGTACGGATTTTCGAGAACTGCTTCCATCTTCTCTGTGTCAGTTACCATATATGCTGACAGGTATCCTCTGTCAAACTGCATACCCTCAACAACCTCAAGAGTTGTACCCATTGATTTTGATTCCTCAACAGTGATAACTCCGTCCTTGCCTACCTGCTCCATAGCGTCTGATATAAGTTCACCGATAGTTGCATCTGCTGCTGAAACTGCTGCAACCTGCGCTATAGCTTCTTTTGTTTCTACAGGAGTTGCGATTTTTTTGATGTTCTCTACTGCAACCTCTGTTGCTCCCTGTATACCCTTTTTGATAATCATAGGGTTTGCGCCTGCGGCCACGTTCTTGAAGCCCTCTCTGATAATTGACTGTGCAAGAAGTGTAGCTGTTGTAGTACCGTCGCCTGCAACGTCGTTTGTCTTGCTTGCAACTTCCTTAACAACCTGCGCACCCATATTCTCTACCGCATCTTCAAGTTCGATTTCTCTTGCGATTGTAACACCGTCGTTTGTGATAAGCGGTGAACCGAATTTCTTGTCTAAAAGAACGTTTCTGCCCTTTGGTCCAAGTGTGATTTTAACTGTATCCGCAAGCTTGTCAACGCCTGCCTGTAATTTTCTTCTGGCTTCCTCGCCGTAATATAGTTCTTTTGCCATTTCAATACCTCTTTTCTATTATTCTATAACAGCCATAATATCTCTCTGGCTCAGGATTGTGTAAACTTCGCCCTCGTATTTAACTTCCATACCGCCATATTTTGCAAAGATTACTTTATCTCCAACCTTTACTTCCATCTTGCATTCGTCTGTTCCCGGACCTACCGCCATAACTTCGGCAACCTGAGGCTGCTCCTTTGCCTGGCTTGCTATGATAAGCCCGCTGGCAGTCTTTTCCTCTGCCTCTTCTCTCTTAATTACTACCTTGTCACCCAGAGGTTTAATTCCAAAACTCATTCTGACTTCTCCTCTCTATATAATTTATATTATCGACTTGTTTGTTAGCACTCACTACTTTCGAGTGCTAACTATATTTTACCTTGTTTTTTCCCGTTGTCAATACTATTTCCCAAGTTTTATACTATTTTTCTAAACTTCTTATGTAATAGAACAGGTACTGCTGTGCAAATCCTCCTAAATTCATATATTTATCGGCGGCAAAGTTCTTCATCCCCTTTATATCCGACTCGTCAAATCCGTACAGTCTGTTCATAACTCTTTTGACCCATACGTCCACCGGAAAGCTGTCATACTGCTGCATGCAGAAAAGCATTATGCAGTTTGCAACCTTAGGTCCCACTCCGCAAAGACCGGTAAGATATTCATACACGACATTACCTGAACTGCTTTCGTCAAAGGCGCTGTCAAGAAACTCTGTACCACCGTCCGCCGCTATTTTTTTTGAGGTTTCTATTATATATTTTGCTCTGTAGCCCAGCCTTACCGGCGCAAGGTCCTCTATGTCAAGTGCAGCCAGCACCTGCGGCGCAGGCATTGAATAGTATTCTTCACCTCTGTAGGAGCCTGCATATTCTCCGAAATTCCTGCACAGGCTTTCGATGCAGCCTTTAATTCTCGGTATGTTGTTGTTCTGCGATATTATAAAGGAGATTATTGTCTCCCATCTGTCCTGATTAAGTATTCTGATGCCCTGCCCGTAGTCTATGGCATTTCGTATAACCTCGTCCTCTGCCGCCAGTGTCTTTTTAATCTGCCCGTAATCTCTGTCAAGATCAAGATAGTTTCTCCAAAAATCAAGTTCATCATCACCGGCATTGTCTATAACAACGGTGCTGTCCCTGTAGGCTATGTTCGCAGGTCTTTTCCCTGCAATGCCCGTATAGCTGCCGTCAGCCTCCCTGTTCCACCTGAAGCACTGCCCGCAGTCAAATATATGGTCTGTATTAAAATCTTTTACTCCGTTAATTTCAATCATTATCTCAGTCCCCGTATCTCAACGTCAACACGTTCTACATTAAATGCCGTCATATAGTCTATCTTTTCGTTTATGGATTTCTGAAGCTGTTTTGCCTCATTAATAATATTACAGCCTTTTCGCATAAATACCAGAATTTTTATTTCAAGGTTTTCTTCGTGCTGAAGTATATCTGCTCTGACTACACTTCGAACACAGCCTGACCTCTGCACCACATTGAAAATTATATCTTCAATGACTTTGTCCGATATCATGTAATCCCCCAGATAGCTGTAGGTAGGTCTTACAACGGATTTCTCAGAGAATATGCTGCCTTTGTTTTTGCCCCATGTTCTGAATATTTTGAGGGGATCCACAAAGTATCCCGCAAAATCACGCTTCAGCTGAAATGTAGGCACAGGTATTACGTGCTTGCCGAAATCTTGACGCTGATGTCTTGCCTCTTCACGCTCTTTTTCGGTGGTTATCTGTTCTATGCGTATTCTTTTTTGAATTTCGGGCAGTTCCAGTCTTGCAGCTATTCTGTTTACCATTTCATCTGAAGTACCCAGTATCAGTATGCTTCTGGGGTTTATTTCTTTTATTTTGGCTGCAACTGCTTCCTTGTGCTCATCTGTTGTAAACAGGGCTGTTTTGATTGCGCCTATCATAGTTGCCTGTCTTTTGGCCGATATACCTGCCACAACATCATTACCCTCTATGAACAGTCCGTCATCGATAATTGCCTCTATATTAAGTTCTTTGCACAGGTTTACAGCCTGATAACTTTTGCCTGTCCCACTTTTTCCGACCAATGCGTAAACTTTCATCTTTACTTCTCCATATCGTTCTGCTATAATGTGTAATATATCTTAATGATAAATCTAAAGGAGGTTACATAATGGCTTACAAAATTACAGATGCTTGTATCGCTTGCGGAGCTTGCACAGCTGAATGTCCGACTGATGCTATCGCAGAAGGCGCTGTTTTCACAATAGACGCTGACAAATGTATCGATTGTGGTGCTTGCGCTAACGCATGTCCAGTTGATGCTCCTGTAGAAGAATAGTAGATAAGAGCAGATTAAATATCAATAACCGTTTCTTTCGAAACGGTTATTTTACTGTTCATATATATGCAAACCATTCCTGCCTTTTATTTTCCTGAGGAATTCTGTACCTCGTAAGGGCAGATTTCCCCTCTTTTTTTGCATTCCTCGCCCCGTTCGGAGCACTTGTTGCATTTTTCTTTGATTTCTTTGATTTCCTTTTGTGCTGCGCACTCTCTGTTGATATGATATGCCAGTGAATGAAGGCTCTCTGAAAGCTGCACGTTTTCGAGGGCGACATGGCTTGGCACCTCGAGGTCAACAGGAGCAAAATTCCATATGCCCTTGATGCCCGCAAAGCACAGACGGTCCGCAACCTCCTGCGCGTTCTCTTTAGTAGTGCATATTATACCTATATCTATATTGTTCTCCTCAACATACTCTACTGTGTTCTCATAGTCCATTACATCTATGTCATTAATCTTGATGCCTATAAGTCTTGGATTTACTTCAAAAACTCCGCAAACCATAAATCCGGTCTTGTAGTAATATGTATAGTTTACTATGGCCTGACCCAGATTGCCTGCACCCATAATGACCATTTTGTACTGCTTGTCAAGTCCCAGTATGGCGCTGATCTCATTGTACAGCGCATTTACATTGTAGCCGTAGCCCTGCTGTCCGAAGCCACCGAAATTATTAAGGTCCTGTCTTATCTGCGATGCAGTGTAGCCGATAAGCTTGCTGAATTCATTTGAGGATATTTTGTCAACACCCTTGCGCTGCAGCTCTCCCAGATATCTTCTGTATCTAGGCAGTCTTTTGATTACCGCCTGTGAAATCTTAGTATCGTCTTTCATCGCCTGCCTCCTTTTCTTTCATTGTGAAAAAATCCCGCTGCTGCAGCGGGGATATAGCTCAACTAAGTTACAGATTTGCTTCAACAAACTTCACCAGATCGCTTACGCTCTGGAATTTCTCAGCGTCCTCATCAGGAATCTCTATGCCGTATTCATCCTCTATAGCCATAATTATCTCTACGGCGTCAAGGGAATCGGCTTCAAGATCCTTCATAAGATGAGTATCCATTGTAACATCGTTTTCATCTACGCCAAGCTGTTCTACTATTATTTCTCTTACTTTTTCAAAAACCATTTGTAAAGGCCTCCATTTCATTTATAAATCTTATTTAATACCGCACAGCTATGATAAACGCTCTGCGGCTTCTTAAATTTCATTTTGTGAATATAACAAAATCATTATAGAATATACCGTTATATATTGCAATGATTTTTTTAATTATTCCTGAATTTCAACCCATTTGTCATAAACCTCTGCAAGCTCATCTCTTGCGTTCTGACATTCCTCGTTAATCTTTGCCAGTTTGACGTGATCTGAAAGGTTTTCTTCAAGACACATCTGCGCTTCAAAATCCTCTATGGCAGCCTCAAGCTCTGCAATTCTGTTTTCGAGATTTTCAATTTCTCTCTTTTTGCGGCGGTCTGCGGCCTCCTGCTCTTTTTTGCGGCGGCGCTCCTCTGCTGAGCCTGTGTTTTCTGCCGCTTCCTGCGCCTTGGATGCCCCTGCCATTTCATTAAGATATTTTTTGCCTGATTCAATCTGCTGTTTTTTCTCCACATAATAGTCATATGTGCCGAGGAATTCGTGTATTCCATCGTTTTCAAGCTCCAGTATTCTGGTCGGAATCCTGTTAAGAAAATATCTGTCATGGGACACAACTATAACTGTACCCGGAAAATCAAGCAGCGCCTCCTCAAAGACTTCCTTTGAGTCAATATCAAGATGGTTGGTAGGCTCGTCAAGCACCAGCACATTGGCGCCGCTAAGCATTATCTTAATAAGGGAAAGTCTGGCTTTTTCGCCACCCGACAGCGAACCTACATTCAGAAAAACGTCTTCATTTCTGAAAAGAAATCTGCCCAGGAGAGACCGCATCTCTGTATCGGTGTAGAGTCTGTAGGACTCCTTGAGCTCTTCAAGCACTGTGTTTGCAGAATTGAGAAGTCTCTGCCCCTGATCGTAATATGCAAACGCCACATTATATCCGATTTTGATTCTGCCGCTGTCAGGCTCAAGCTGATCAAGCAGGATTTTGAGAAGTGTTGTTTTGCCCACTCCGTTAGGTCCCACTATACAGATCCTCTCTCCTCTCTTGATATCAAGATCCACATTGCGAAACAGTTCTTTGCGCTCAGGACCGTATCCGAAGCTTTTTGACAGTCCCTCCGCAAGAATAACGTCATTGCCGCTTTTGAAGTTCTCTTTAAAATGAAGCTTCATCCGGCCTTTTTCGGACTCGGGCATTTCAAGTCTTTCGATATGCTCAAGGCGTTTTTCTCTGGAGGCTGCGCGCTTTGCCAGTTTCTCTGTGCCTCTTTCTTTCATGCGCCTTATCATTTCTTCCTGACGGGCTATTTCAGTCTGCTGCTTCTGGTAGGTTCTTATTTCGTTTTCACGTATTTCCTTTCGCTTAACTGCATATTCGGAATAATTCCCCTCATATACTCTCAGCTTATGATTTGAAATCTCAAATATTCTGTTTACACTCTGATCAAGAAAATATCTGTCGTGAGATACAATTATAATGGTGCCTCTGTAGCCTCTCAGGTACTGCTCCAGCCATTTGAGCGTGCCTATGTCCAGATGATTGGTAGGCTCGTCAAGTATAAGTATGTCCGGTTTTTTAAGGAGCAGACAGCACAGCGCAAGTCTTGTCCTCTCACCGCCCGAAAGCATGCTTATTTTTTTGTTGTATGTATCCTCTGCAAACGCCATGCTTGAAAGCACGCCCCGAATCTCGCCTTTGTATGTATATCCGCCGGCTCTGTCGTAATCCTCCTGCATCTGATCGTATCTGTGAAGCAGGACTTCGATTTCCTGAGGCGATTTGCTTCCCGATGCCGTGGCTTCTGCAATCTGCTGTGAAAGCGCCGGCATTTCCCTCTCCATTCTGTGAAGCTCCGTAAATATGCCGTCTATTTCCTCTATGACTGTGTTTTCCGATGTGAAATCGTCATTCTGCCTCAGATAGCCGATTACCGTATCGTTTGAAACAAACACGTTGCCGCTGTCTGCATCAAGGTCGCCCGAAAGTATGTTAAGCAGAGTGGTCTTGCCCGCACCGTTAAGTCCGATAAGTCCCACTCTGTCACCTGCGTTTATGTGAAATGATATGTCCTTTAATATCACATCTGTTCCGTATGCTTTTGTAATGCCGTTTGCCGATAATATTATCATCTGTATGTCCTTTAGCTACAGGGGAAGATTAGGAAATGCATCCAGGTCAAGTCCGTCTGTTTCTCCTGCCTTGTATTTGTAGTAGGCTGCCGTACCTATCATAGCCGCATTGTCTGTGCAAAGCACAGGTGACGGACAGTAGAGTCTGATGCCTCTCCTGCCGCATGCCTCCTCAAGCATGGCTCTTAGGTGTCTGTTTGCGGCAACTCCGCCTGCCATTACCAGTCTGTCCTTGTGCATGCTTACGGCAGCTTCAACTGCTTTATTTACAATAACCTCTAAAACGGCCTGCTGAAAACTTGCCGCAACATCGGCTCTGTTAATCTCTCTGCCTGCCTGCTTCTCAGAGTTTGCATAATTAAGCACCGCAGTCTTGATACCGCTGAAGCTGAAATCAAGGCTGCCCCTTTCGAGATAAACTCTTTTAAACTCTATGGCATTGGGATTGCCCTCTTCCGAAAGCCTATCAATCTTAGGGCCTCCCGGATAGCCCAGACCTATAACTCTTGCCACCTTGTCAAAGGCCTCGCCTGCCGCATCATCTCTTGTGCTTCCCAGTATCTCGCATCTGTTGTAGTCTGTAACCTCAACGATATTGGTATGTCCTCCCGAAACCACCAGCGCCGTAAACGGCGGCTCAAGTTCTTTGTGCTCTATATATGCAGCCGAAATATGACCTTGTATATGATGAACGCCTATGAGGGGTTTGTCCCACGCCAGCGCCAGCGCCTTTGCCGCCGCTATCCCTATAAGCAGGGCTCCCACAAGTCCGGGACCGTAGGTTACTCCTATGGCGTCTATATCGTCTTTGGTGATATCCGCCTCTGTCATTGCCTGCTCTATTACAAAATTGATGTTCTCAAGATGATGCCTTGAGGCTATCTCCGGCACCACTCCACCGTAGAGCTTATGTATTTCAATCTGGGACGAAATTATATTTGAAAGTATCTCTCTGCCGTCTGCCATAACGGCAACTGAAGTTTCATCACAGCTTGATTCTATTGCAAGAATTATTGTTTTGTTATCTTTCATTGTCTACCTCTATGTAAAGACAGGATTACTCCTGCCTCATAGGCATACCGCTCATTTTGGCTATGCATTCGCCGTCAGAGCCCATATGCCTGCAGTTTTCACACGACTGATAGGTACCCATATTAAATGTGTCAAAATCGTGTCTGCGTGAAAATCTGCTGCAGTGATATGAAGCCACGCTCATATCACTGCCAAACTCATAATCATAATCTCCCTGTCGCATAAGAACCTCCATACTGCTAGTATTGCAGTTCTTTGCGGGGTTTATTCAGCAAGCCACATTATCATTGCAGCTTCTTTGTTATCCTCATAATATCCGGGTCTGTAGCCTGCGCTCTGAAACCCGAATTTCCTGTAAAGTTCCTGAGCCGCTATGTTGGAGGCTCTGACCTCAAGGGTAAAGGCTCTGATGCCGCGAGCTCTGCCCTCTGCAAGAAAAGCCTCAAGGATTGCCGTTGCAAGCTTCTGCCTGCGAAACTGCGGCGCTACGGCCACATTGGTGATATGACCCTCATCTACAATCTGCCAAAGTCCCGCATATCCTGCAATCTGCCCGTCAATTTCGGCTACAAAATACATGGCTCTCTCGTTTACCGAAAGCTCCTGCACAAACGACTCAAGGCTCCATGGCACGCTGAAGCATATTCTGTCAAGCTCAGCCATCTGCTGCGCATCCTGCAGCACTGCCTGTCTAATTACCGGACTGTTCATTTTTGAGTTTTTCCTCCAGCTTTCTCTCGGCCTCCGCCTTGCGCATATATAAAGGGAGCAGGCTGCCGTAGCTTTGCGTTCCCTCTCTGTTATATATATCAAGGGCCATAGCCGCAACAGATGAGGCTCTCTGAAGTCTTACAGGCTCCGGCGCAAGCACTGCGGAGGGCTCCGCTTCGAATATTCTCTCGCCGTACACTTTAATGCCGTCGCCAAAGAACATATGCTGCCCGCCGATCCCTTTAAGGCTTTCTAAAAATTCATCTATCATATATGCTCCGGGCTCTGTGACGGTTTCAATCTGTCCGTCTGTCCACCTGAAAGCTCCCGCATACACCTGATTTCTTCTGGCATCAAACACAGGGCATATCAGACCGTCAAAGTCCCTCTGATTGTAGCAGAAAGCATTAAGAGTAGGCACACCTATGGTCTCTATGCCCAGAGCCTGCGCCAGCGTCCTTGCTGTGGTAACGCCTATTCTGATGCCTGTAAATGAGCCGGGTCCCCTGGAAGCAGCCACTGCGGTTACATCGCTTAACTGCAATCCGCATTTTTTAATAAGCTGATCAACCATAGGTATCATAGTTTCAAGGTGATTGAGTCTGCCCGGATTTACTATCTCCTCTATATTGCCGTTTTCGTCTGTCAAAGCCACAGAAGCGTGAGGCCCTGTGCTTTCTAAAGCTAAAATGTACATTTGTATATTCTCTCTCCTTCTGAAGCTCCGTACTCGATATATATATATTTGGTATCGGCAGGAAGTATATCCTCTACGATATCGGCCCACTCTATAACGCAGACTCCGCCCTTTTCGTAAAAGTACTCCTCGGCTCCTATATTAAACATCTCCTCCGAGTCTGCAAGGCGGTAAACGTCAAAGTGATATAGAGGCAGTCTGCCATCGGTATACTCGCGGACAATTGTAAAGGTCGGCGATACTATGCTGTCTTTGATGCCAAGGCCCTGCGCAATATATTTAGTGAGGGCTGTCTTGCCTGTACCTAAATCGCCTATAAGGGCCAGCACATCGCCGGCCTTAAGCTCGTCTGCAAGTTTAAGAGCAAATTCTCTTGTTTCGTTTTCGTTTTTAATTATAAGTTCTCTTTTGATCATCATTTGTGTAAAAATCCTGAAATTCTCTTGTACAGGAAGAATGTAATAACGCTGTTTACTCCCGCTTTGATAAGGTTAAACAGCAGGATAAGCGGCATCATCTGCATTACAACATCTCTTGTAACTCCCATAAACAGCGGGGTAATGAAAAGGTTTGCAAAGAACATCACTACAACCCATGAAACAATTCCCGCTCCGAGAGCTATCATGGCATATTTTCTGGTCTTGTGCTTCCTGTAGATGTTGCCTGCAACCAGTACAAAGGTTCCTGTAGCGATTATATGCATTATTATACCATAGGCTCCACTGCCTGCGCTGACTGTAAGTCCCTGAATTAAAGATGTCACTACTGTGAGCGCTATACCGCCCAGCGGTCCGAAAGCAAAGGTCCCTATGAATATAGAGATGTCCGCTGGATCGTATTCCAGGAAGTTAAGTCCCGGAATAATAGGGAAGTGTACAAAGTACGCCAGTACTACGGATATGGCAACAAGCATACCCATTTTTGCAAGTCTTACTGTTTTTTTGTTGTTCATTTTTGATTCCTCTTTTCTTTTGGTTTTTAGGAATCTGTCAGGTCATTAAAAGAGCCCCGGATTTCGGGGCACACAAAAAACTAAAACAACTCTAGTTTCTTCCATCCGGACTATGACCGTTGGTACCGGAGTTTCACCGGTTCAACCCGAAGGCTCGCGGACTTTACCGCCAGTGAGGAATTGCACCTCGCCCTGAAACAGATTATTCATATATCTATTATATGGCTGCTTAAAGCTGCTGTCAATAGCTGTTTTTGCCTGTCTTTTTTAATTGGCCGCATTTTTTATCGCCGCATTTTCAGTTGACAGTTTGCCCAAATACTGTATTATTTATATAGATTTAATTTTGCCTCAGGCCGGATTTATCGGATATGCTGCCGGTCTGTTTGCTTATGTGTTTATCGGAAGTTATGGGCTTTCACACGCCGCAGTTATTTCTGCAGGTATTTTCCATCTTGACCTGATAAGCATCTCATAGGCAGAGGTTTAATGCGTATCCGGAAAGGAATTATTATGTCAGAAAAGAAGTACAAGAGGCGGCTCGGTGACAGAGGCGACGGCAGACTCGTCAGAAATCTTACACCTATGCACAAAATCACCCCGTTTATAATGGTGGAGCGAAACGACGCCAGTAATTTTATCAGAGACAGTATTGAGGTTTCAAAGATAGATGAGTACATACGCCGCAAGCGCAAATCAGGACTGAAAGGTTTTGGTATAATGCACATTATAGTGGCTGCATATATCAGATGTATATCTCAGAGACCTGCTGTAAACAGATTTGTTTCGGGTCAGAGAGTCTATTCCAGAAACCGTATCGAAATAAATATAAATGTCAAGAAAGAGATGACGCTGGAGTCACCTGATACGGTAGTCAAAATCGTGTTTGAGCCTACAGATACGGCAGACGATGTATATTACAAGATGAAAACCGTGATAGATGAAAGCAAAGGCGGTGAGCTTGACAGTGATTTCGACAACACTGCCAGAATTATAAATTACATACCGAGGCTAATCAAGAAGTTTGCAATATGGTTTCTCAAAACCATTGACTACTTCGGACTGCTGCCGAAATTTCTGCTTAACGTCAGTCCTTTTCATGGCAGTATGTTCATAACATCTATGGGTTCTCTCGGGATCCCGCCGATTTATCATCATCTGTACAACTTCGGAAACGTGCCTGTATTCATTTCATTCGGCGCCAAAAAAAGCGTAAATGAAATAGATGACAACGGTCAGGTGGTAAAAAGAAAGTATGTGGATTATACGGTGGTTACAGATGAGCGTATATGCGACGGCTACTATTTCGCATCTACCCTCAAAATACTGAGAGGCTGTCTAAGACACCCCGAAAGACTGGATACACCGCCTGAAGAGGTAATAGAAGATATATTCTAAAAAAATTCCGGCAGCACCCACTGCCGGTTTTAGTTCTGTGAGCTGTAGAGAATTTCTAAAGCTTTTTTCTCATCTTTGTTTGCTACATAAATCTGGTACTGATATGCCGCAGAGGCATCAATACAGGGAACTCCGTGATGGCGGCCCGGATTTGTGGGTGCATTTGTAACCACAGAGGTTTCGATACCGTTTTGTGAAAGAGTATCCCTGATTTTATTAAGTTCTTCCAGATTTCGAGTTGTTCTTATTTCCTTTTTAAAAAGCATAAACCCGCCCCTTTCTGATATATTTCCTCTATTATATCATTTTCCCTGCGCCCGCACAATGTTTTTTCAGATTTTTCTGTATATAATTTAGTACTTTATCCGTTTATAGTGTCTATCTGCGCAGTCTGACTTCAAAGGCCGTCTGCTCCTCATCAGACCTTATAACGCTTATGCTGCCCTTGTGAAGATCAACTATTTTGGTAGCTACCGCAAGTCCCAGTCCGTTGCCTTTAACGCCGTGTGAGGTATCTCCCTGATAGAATTTATCGAAAATCCTGCCTAAAACCTCCGGCGCAATTACTTCACCTCTGTCTGAAACCGTAACCGACACGAATTTTGCCCCCTGAAGTATAGTAATATTTATCTCACTGTCTTTATCTGCAAATTTAATCGCGTTGTCTATAAGGTTTATCCATACCTGCTTGAGCATTTCCTCATTGCCGTTTATGTACACCTCGCTGCAGTTAAGATTTATAAACAGATTTTTTTCTTCCCATCTGTTTTCGAGAAGCACTATGACTCTCCGCATCTGCTCGCTGAGATTAAACTCGGCAGTATTGGTAAGGATAGTCTGGTTCTCAACCTTTGACAGATTAAGCACATTGGCCGAAAGGTCAACAAGTCTGTCCGACTCCGCAATAATTATGTCAAGATACTCATCTGTTTCCTCTCTGCTGAGGTTGTGCTCCCTTATCATTTTGGCAAATCCTCGTATAGATGTAATGGGAGTCTTGAACTCGTGGGAAAAGTTGTTTATGAAATCGGAGCGAAGCATCTGGCTCTGCTCCAGTTCGTTTGCCATATTGTTAAAGCTGGTGTTAAGCTCCTGAAGTTCTCCGCCCATTTTGAGATTTATTCTGGCCGAAAAATCTCCCGCCGCAAGTCTGTCGGCAGCTTCCGCTATTTTGCGAAGAGGCTTTAACGGAATTCTGCTGAATGCCGCCGCTACCGCAGCCCCTATTACAACTGCGAGAAACGCAAGGGATATAAGCTGCCAGAGCCTTGGAATATCCTCTATAAATCCTATGCTTCTCAACAGAAATCTTCCCACAAACATAATTGCAAAGGATATAATCATAACCCCTATGGTTACGCCCGTATATGCCAGAGGAAGCTGGTGCTTCTGAAATATTTCCTTTAGTCTATTCACAGGTTTTCACCGCCTTATAACCTATACCTCTGATGGCTACGATCTTAAACTCATCAAAGCCCTCAAAACGCTTGCGCAGCCTGTTTATATGCACGTTTACGGTAGTATCCGCCGACTGGGAGTCCATACCCCAGATTTCGTCCATAAGCTGTATTCTCGTAAATATCTTACCCGGATATGACAAAAGCTTGTAAAGAAGATAAAACTCCTTTTGCGGCAGGCTCTGGGACACTCCTCCCTTTGTAACGGTCAGAGAGTCATAGTCGAGAACAACATCTCCTATGTAAAGCTTTCTTTCGTTTGCTATTTGCGCGCGTCTGAGCAGCGCCTTTATACGAAGCAGCAGCTCCTCTTCATTTACAGGCTTAATCATATAGTCGTCAGTTCCTGCGATAAAGCCTCTGCATTTGTCCTCGGGAAGCTCCTTGGCTGTAACCATAAGTATGGGCGTGTTATCTCCGCAGCTTCGCAGGGTGTCCGTAAACTCGTACCCGTCCATATTTGGCATCATAACATCTAAAACTATTAAATCTATATGCTGCCTGTCCATAAGCTCCAGCGCCTCTATGCCGTCAGCAGCGCACACCACCTCATAGCCGCCTCTTGTTATAATCGCTTTCATAAGCTTGGAGGTGTTTCTGTCATCTTCTGTTACCATTATCTTAAACATATCCTGCTGCTCCTTGTAAACTCTGTTTATGATTTAAGTATAGCAGAAAATAAACTGAAAATAAACTAAAACACAATAACAAAACCGCATTAAGCCTGTTACAGCCTCCTGCGGTTTCATATCGTCTATTTCAAATGCTTATTGAATTTCTTTGCGGCTATTGTAAACTCAGGGCAGCCCATATAACCCGGACCTGCCTGATATTTACTGAATACCAGCACTATATTGCCGTCATCGTCAAAATAGAAATTCTGTTCCCTGTCTATTTTGTCAAATTCATAGCCCAGCTCTCTGCCTGTGCCGAGCCAGTATGTTCTGGAACTGTCGGATTTCATCTGAGCCTTCATCTGATTTTTGACTTCCCTGCTGAATACACTGACATAATCAAAATTATCATCAAATAGATCTGAAAGTCCGGCGACTATTCCTTTTGTCTTGTCTATGTGATAAAAATGCTGCTCTGCTATACCGCTGCCTGCGGAATAGAAAACATTTATCCTGATGGTGAACCACTTGTCAGTATTCATCAGAACATCATAGCTTATATCAAGTCCGGTATGCGCCGTAAGATTCCTACGTTCAAGTTCTTTTCGCTCCTCCTCAAACTGACTGACAGCTATATCGGTCAATTCTCTGATATCCGCGTTGATATAGTCAATCTGGCTGCTCAGAGCCTTGTCTCCCTCAATCTGCGCAACCTCCACATTCTCGTGCCAGTCAGCTTCATTTATGTGTTTTTTGTTTATTGTTACAACCTCTACTATTCTGCCTATAACCGGTATGTCCTGCATCGCATATGCAGCGCTCTGACTTGCATTCGGTATAATAACAAAGGTGACTGCAACTACTGCGGCCGCAACTGCTGCCGTCTGCCACAGTCTCCTGCGGCTGCGTCTGTTTGTTGTCTTTATCTCATCAAGAGTTCTCCTGAAGGTTTCTGTGAAACCTTCAGGAACACAAGGTGCATCAGTTCTGAGATTTTTCCTGATTTTTCTGTCTGTTTTTTTCATTGAAAATCCTCCCTGTCGAGCATCTGACTTAAATGCCCCCTTGCTCTCTGAAGCCTTTTTTTGACGTTCGCCTCTGAAATTTCAAGAGTCTTTGCAATATCCTTTATTTTCATGCCTTCATAGTAAAAAAGAATTATAACCATCCGATATTCGTCATCCAGACGATTTACAGTCTCCCACAATGTAATCCTGTCATCGAGGTTTTCCTGTGTTTCCCCTATGTCCGTAAATTCATCTATATCCACATTGTATGTTTTGTCATTCAGCAGCCTGTAGCACTCGTTTATGAGGATTCTGAAAAGCCATGGTTTGAATTTATCCGCAGCTCTGAGCTGATCTAAATTCTCGTAGGCTTTAAGAATGGCGCTCTGCATGGCATCCTCTGCATCATAATCATTTTTGAGTGTGCTTACTGCCAGAAGGTACATGCTTTTTTCAAGGCTTTCGACTCTGCTGCAAAACCAGCTGCTGCTTTTAATATACGGCATCCGACTCCTCTTTCCCTGCCTGTAATTACTTGACAATCACCCTTTCTGCAATCCATGAGCCCCAGTCGCTGTAGTATTTACCCATAATATGAATACTATCAGATGTGTATTCTTCTCCAAGGCCGCCTTCTCTGTCATCGAACATTTCATTTGCATCAATATAAAAGACAGTTCGATTATCTGCAATCTGTGCAAGCATATTGTTGTACCTGTCAATCCGGCTGTTATTGAATATCTTGTCACTCTTTGAAAGTTTAGATGACACATGCAGATTGGCTTCTATATATATTATCGCGTCAGGCTGATATTTTTTTATTGTGTTCACCAGTTTTTCAAATCTGGCTGCAGTATCACTGAGCCTGTATCCAAGCTCGTTTATGCCAAGCATAATATATATTTTACCATATTTTTTGCTCTGTATTAATGTTTTAAATGAAATTGCACCAAAATTCTCTATATTAACGTTTTCTTTGTATATGCCGTAGACACTCATTCCCTCCGTGGCAAAGAAGTCTGCGCCTGATATATTGCCGTATTCTTTAAGTCCTACGGTACGGGAATCGCCTATAAACAATGCGTCTTCAAAATATCCGTCAGGAGCCTTCTGAAATTCCGGAGTTGTAAGACTTGCATTGCCGTCATATTTGCCGAGAGCCGCTTTGACCGTATCGGGCCTGAAGCTCTGCTCTGAAAGCAATCTGTCTATTTTCTGTATTTCCTTTATGTTTACTGCAGCCTCGCCCGCTTCGCTGTTTTCAGAGATTCTGTCTGCAAAAATTTTAACTCCTGCAGCCATGAATCCTATAATAAGGACAAGAACAATTATTATATATAGTTTGACTGATTTGTTTCTTCTCATAATACCCTACCCACCTAAAATCTGAAGTACAGGAACGGATCATTCATTCCCTTGTAAATGCAGTAAAAAGAGCCTGCCGCTACAGCTGCCAGAATTGCAGCTCTGATATATTTGTTCTGAAGCTTCCTGAAAATCATTCTCGGCAGAGGTGTGCAGAATATAATTCCCGCCAGCAGAAATATTCCATACTGCATGCCGTATTTAATGAAATCTCCTGCGAATACATTGACTCCGCCTGCACCGATCATTCTCTGAAAGAACACGCCGATATCCGAAACGTCTTCAATTGCAAAGAACATCCACGAAACAGGAATAAGTATTATCATGTATATATGTCCTATCACCCTGTGGGTTTCAAGAATCTTCAAAAGTCCTGATTTCTCAACTGCAATGACTGCAAACAGGAACATTCCCCAAAGAATAAAGTTCCAGCTCGCTCCATGCCAGAAGCCTGTAAGTGTCCACACTATAAACAGATTGAGATAGGTCCTGCCTATGCCCTTGCGATTACCGCCAAGAGGAATATACACATAATCTCTGAACCACGCGCCCAGCGTGATATGCCATCTGCGCCAGAACTCCGTCATCGACTTTGAAATGTACGGATGTCTGAAATTGTCCGGAAGCTCAAAGCCGAACATTTTGCCGAGGCCTATGGCCATAAGGGAGTATCCGTAAAAGTCAAAATATATCTGAAAGCTGAAGGCTGCAGCTGCCATCCACGCAAGAGGTGTGGATATTGATTCATAGCCTATGCCTCCGGCCGCCTGCCACAGCCCTGAAAGTCTGTTGGCAAGCAGCACCTTTGAGCCAAGTCCGGCTACAAAAAGCTTGACGCCGTATATGAAATCCTCTCTGGTGCATACTCTGTGCTCAAGCCTGTCACGAATTGTTTCATAGCGCACTATAGGCCCTGCCACAAGCTGCGGAAACATAACGATATATGTGCCGAGGTTGAGAATGCTTGTCTCCGTATGAATATCTCTGCGGTATACATCTATGAGATATGATATCTCCTGGAATGTATAAAAACTGATACCTATCGGGAGCACCAGCTCCTGCATAGGCAGATCCAGCCCGAATCTGTTGATGTTTTCGATAAAGAAGTCTGCATACTTGAATACAAACAGCACACTTAAATCAATTACAATCCCTGCTATAAGGAATAGTTTTCTGTATTTGTGAATCCCGGCAATGCACAGACCTGCCAGATAGTTTACACCTATCGAAGCAAGCAGAATCAGTATATATACCGGCTGCGCAAGCGCTCCGTAAGCATAGAAAATCATGCTAAATATAAAAATGCACAGATTTCTGTATCTGTCCGGAATGCTGTAATATGTAAGTAAAAAAAACGGCAAAAACCAAAGTATAAATTCAAAGCTGCTGAAAACCATAATTTCTCCTCATAAAAAAGTTTCTGCTTATATGATACACCTTTTCGCCAAAAGGTGACACACTTTCGACATAATTCATTTAAAAAAACCACCTTTTTCACGCACTTTTTTACACAGTGCCAACTCACAATTCTAACTATTGAATCAATATACATATCTGTCGAAATCCCGTTTTTTCTCCTATACGCAAACAGACAATCCACCTTAATTCAGTGAATTGCCTGCTTAACATTATTCGTTTTTCTCTCTCAAGGGAAACGGTATGCTGCTTAAATCCGTTTCCCATAACTTCTCAGAACATCCTATTACCTGTGAACTACTCCGACTTATATAAGTCGGAGCTTCCTGCTTCAACCACTACTGCATTGGCTGCGGTGTTACGCAACTCAATGTCTTACACAATGTCCACAGGCGTATAAGTTTGGGCTAATTCCATCCCTACTATATATTTTGTTTATGCTACTTCACTAAGCAGGCGTAATCCTTCGTTTAGGATATTGATAGCAGCGTTTTGGTCACGGTTTATTGTAAGACCACAATCACATACCA
>URGK01000008.1 GCA_900547295.1 uncultured Eubacteriales bacterium | reverse complement strand
TTTTTCTTCCCCTGTGACATTATGTACTGCCTGATAATATCTACGGTAGCTCCACCTGTGGTCAGCAGACAAAAACTCTGTGACCAAAACATCTCTTTCCATAGAGACTTACGTATCTGAGGGAACTCTTTCTTTATGAGTCTGCTACTTGCGGATTTATATGCATTGATAAACTTGCTGATTTCTGTATTCGGCTGCCCTTTGAATAGAATATGGACATGGTCTGTATCGTGATTCCATTCTTCCAATGTAATGTTATAGGCAGGAGCAATCTTTTCAAATATCTCTTTCAAGCGATTAGAGATATTATCGTCTATTACTTTGTTACGATATTTTATACACATAATCAGATGATAGTGTAGCATGAACACCGAATGATTATTTGTATCCAATTGCATTATTTTTATATCCTTTCCGTTAGATACGACTGATTTATAAATATATTGTAATACAGCAAGCCCCAAAAGTCAAGAAAGCGCCGTGTTAATCGCAATTCATCCCACCACTTATAGAAGAGGGGGATTTCTTGCTCACGGCGTGTTAAACTTATCCCACCCTTGCCCTAAGCCCTGCTATGTTGTATAATAATGCGTAAGTGTGACAAATTATAGAAACGGGAGGATTAAGAGATGAGCTATATAGATAAATCATGCAGCGAGTTTGCAGAAATTCTGGCTGCAGGCACGCCTGTACCCGGCGGCGGCAGCGCGGCAGCGCTGGCAGGCGCAGTAGGCACAGCCCTTGGTAATATGGTGGGCTCCCTTACCGCAGGCAAGAAAAAATACGCGCATGTTGAGGACCATATGTATGCTCTTATGGAAAAAGCGGAAGAGCTGAGAGTGCAGCTTCTTGAGCTTGTAGATAAAGACGCAGAAGCTTTTGCACCCCTTGCAAAGGCCTACGGTATGCCAAAGGACACTCCGGAGCAGAGAGAAGAAAAGCGCCGAGTGATGGAGGAATGTCTGAAGCTTGCATGCAGCGCGCCCCTTGAGATAATGGAAAAATGCGGTGAGGCAATAGATCTTCACAAAGAGTTTGCGGCAAAGGGCAACAGCCTTGCGGTAAGCGATGCGGGAGTCGGCGCAGTAATATGCAGAGCGGCTCTAAAGGGAGCGTCACTTAATGTATATGTAAATACAAAACTTATGCATAACAGAGAGCTTGCAGATGAATATGACAGAAGAGCAGATATGCTGATAGAGAAATACTCCGATATGGCAGAGGATATATTTGAAGAAGTTCGCGAGGAGATAAGAAGATGAGGGCAAAAATATTAAAGGGCAAGCCGGTTGCAGATGCCCTTATGGAAAAGATAAAGGCAAAGGTCGAAAAACTGGGACAGCAGGGAATATGCCCACAGCTTGCAATAGTCAGGGTAGGGGCTGACGAAAGCGATTTAGCCTATGAGAGAAGCGCCGTAAAACGCGCGGAAAAAGCAGGAATACAGGTGAAAAACGTAGTACTTCCCGAAACAATATCACAGGAGGAACTCATAGCAGAGATAGACAGGCTTAATAACGATGATGCAGTAAACGGCATACTGCTTTTCAGACCGCTTCCGGCTCATATAGATGATGCGGCGGCGGGACAGAGTATACTGCCGGCAAAGGACATAGACGGAATTACAGACCTGTCGCTGGCTGGCATATTTACAGGCGCAGATACAGGCTTTCCGCCTTGTACCGCCAGAGCCTGCATGGAAATACTTGATTATTACGATATTCCTATTAAAGGCAAAAAAGCGGCAGTGGTGGGAAGAAGTCTTGTGGTAGGCAGACCTCTTGCCATGATGCTGATGAAAAAAAACGCCACAGTAACAATATGTCATACACGTACGACTCCGTCCGATATGGAGAAAATATGCAGTGAGGCTGATATACTTGCGGTTGCATCGGGCAGACCGGACACAGTAAAAAAACAGCACACAAACAGCGGTCAGACAGTAATAGATGTAGGCATCAATGTAGATGAAAACGGCAATATGTGCGGCGATGCAAATTTTGATGAAATTTCAGAGGCAGCGGGAGCGGTAACACCTGTACCGGGCGGCGTAGGCGGAGTGACCTCGTGTATTCTGATGCTTCATACGGCAGAAGCCGCAGAAAAACAGCTTAAGGGTAATATAAATGGATAGAGAATATTTGCTGAAGCTCTGTGAGGATATCAGAGCTGACAGGATTTCGTGTGAAGATGCGGCAGACATATTAAAGGAACTGCCGTTTAAAGATATGGAATTTGCCAGAATAGACAACCACAGGAGCCTGAGAACAGGCTATCCCGAAGTGGTTTTCTGTCAGGGCAAAACAGACAGCCAGATAGCAGACATAATGGAGCTGCTGTGGCAGAAAAACAGTACCGTAATGGGCACAAGAGCAACAGAGGCAAATTACAGCGCGGTCAGAGAAAGACTGCCGGAGGCAGAATACTTTGAGCAGGCCCGCATAATCGCAGTTTCAAGGAAAGAGGCAGATAAGAAAGGCTCCATAGCAGTCATAACAGCGGGAACCTCGGATATACCTGTGGCGGAGGAAGCGGCCGTAACAGCTGAAATTCTCGGAAACAACGTCAGCAGAATATATGATGTCGGAGTTGCGGGTATACACAGGCTCTTTGACAGCTTAGATGAGATAAGAAAGGCAAATGCAGTTATAGTATGTGCGGGAATGGAGGGCGCGCTGGCATCTGTGACGGGAGGACTTGTGGACGTACCTGTTATAGCGGTGCCCACAAGCATAGGCTACGGCGCAAGCTTTAACGGACTTGCAGCGCTTTTATCCATGCTCAACAGCTGTGCAAACGGAATAAGTGTGGTTAATATAGATAACGGATTCGGAGCGGCCTATACTGCTTCGATGATTAACAGAGGTAAATATGAATAGATTGTATTTTGATTGCAGCAACGGAATAAGCGGAGATATGGTGTTAAACGGACTTGCGGCTCTTGGTGTGCCGTCCGAGGAAATAGCGGAAGCTCTAAAGGGCGTAATTCCCTGCGGAGGCTGCGGCCATGGACACGACCACGATACACACCCCCACCGGGGCTACATTGAAATAAAGGAGATGATATTAAACTCCGGGCTGAGTGACAACGCGAAGCAGACTGCCTGCAATATTTATCAGACTATTGCAGAGGCAGAAGCAGAGGTTCACGGAACATTACTGGAGGAAACTCATTTCCACGAGGTCGGACGAGATGAGGCCATACTCAATATTATGGGAGTGGCATTCTGTCTTGACAGACTTCAGATAAAAGAAATCTACTGCGGCACTATTTGTGACGGTCATGGCTTTATCCAATGCAGCCATGGCGAGATTCCGGTACCGGTACCGGCAGTTATGGCTATGAGTAAAAACTGTGATTACCGCTTTGAGAGGGTAGACGCAGCAACCGAACTGGTAACTCCATCTGGTCTTGGTACACTTATAGGTATCGGAGCACAATATGTCGAAACAATGCCGGAAACAGAGGCATGTGTGACGGTAGAATCAAAAGGAAAAAGAAATACAGGTAGAGGAGGTCTTAAAATCTATATGTATTAGCATTGGAGAAAGGAATGTTTATGAGTGAAAAACAGTACAGGAGACGCCTGTGCGACAGGTCTGACGGAAGGCTTCTCAAAAAGCTTTCGCCTATGCATCGTATAGAGCCTTATATAATGGTGCACAGAAATGACTCTACAAATCTTATCTTTGATAAGGTTGAGGTCACGAAGCTGGAGGAGTATATCAGACTCAAAAGGAAACAGGGATACAAGGGTTTTGGAATGCTTCATGTTATGATGGCTGCATATGTCAGGGTTGTATCTCAGAGACCTGCGGTAAACCGCTTTATATCGGGACAGAAAATCTATGCAAGAAACAATATCGAGATCAATATTGACATCAAAAAAGAAATGACACTCGAATCTCCTAATACGGTTGTCAAAATAGAATTTGATGCGCATGATACGGCTGCTGATGTATACGACAAAATGAAGGAAGCTATAGCGGACAACAAGGGAGGAGAGCTTGACAGCGATTTTGACAATACGGCGAGGATTCTCAATTACATACCCGGACTTATTAAAAAATTTTCATTCTGGCTTATCAGAGTTGCCGACTATTTCGGAATTTTACCAAAATCACTGCTAAAGGTGAGTCCTTTTCACGGCAGCATGTTTGTAACCTCGATGGGCTCACTGGGAATACCGGCTATTCATCATCACCTTTATAATCTGGGTAATGTACCGGTGTTCTGCTGCATAGGACCTAAGAGAACCGAATATGAAATGGGGCCTGACGGAACTGTTTCAAAACGCAAATATGTGGATTATACGTTTTCGGTTGATGAGAGGATATGCGACGGATTCTATTTTGCTTCGGCAATGAAAATCCTCAAAATGAATCTGAGGCATCCGGAAAAACTGGATGTACCGCCTGAAGAAGTTGAAACCGAAATATAGAGGTGAACAAATGCAGTACAGAATAATAAAGCCGGAAGAATTTGTGACAGGCGCATGGTCCGGAGGAACTACAACCCAGCTTGCCATATATCCGCCGGGCGCATCGTATGCAGACAGAAATTTCATATTCCGACTGAGCTCTGCAACAGTTGACACGGAGCAGCCGGAGTTTACTCATCTGCCCGATTACGACAGGTGGCTGATGATATTTGAGGGCAGCGCAAGGCTTGTCCATGACAGTGAGAAAGAGGTTACACTCAATCCCTATGAATGTGATGCCTTTGACGGAGGCATATCTACTGTAAGCTTCGGCAGGGTTACAGACTACAATCTGATGCTTCGAAAAGGCGGCACAGGCTCTATGAAAGCTATAGGCCTTGACGAGAATATAAAGGAAATCCGAATTATGCCGCAGGGTGAATACCAGAGCGGCTTTGCGGGAATATTCCTGCGCGGCGAATATGCGCAGATTACCCTGTGCGGTGAGCCTCTGAAGCTTGAAAACGGCTGCCAGCTTCTTGTGCTTTTCAGCGGCACAGAAACTGTAAGCCTTGACATTTCAGGCAGCGGAACTGTTGTGATTACGCAGGGACTATTTAACATCTGAATTTAAAACAGCTTAGACAGCGGCCTTTACGGCCGCTATTTTTTCTGTTCTTCGTACTTGTGCTTGGTCGCAAGCCCGCCCCTTATATGACGTTCAGCCTTATTGTTATCTAAAACAGCTTTTACCTCTGAGGCAAGAGCCGGGTTTATCTCTTTCAGTCTTTCAGTAATATCTTTATGTACAGTTGATTTTGATATTTTGAATTTCTTAGCTGCGGCTCTTACCGTAGAGCCGGTTTCAATGATATAACCGGCCAGTTCTAAGACTCTCTCTTCTATATAATCTTTCATTAAACCACCTCAAGCCATATTGTCTTAACTTTCTATTGCAATATATGCCTGCACAATTTCAGATATGCCTTATGTGAAAAAATCGTGAAGATTTAATAGTTTGCGCTATACATATGTCTGTTTGTGTTTATTGCAAAACGGGCTGTACCTGTGGTAATATATATCCATAAAAGACAGGAGAGAGATTAAAATGGTTTTTAAAATTGACGAGGTGCTGCTGTTCTTTGCGGCATATGCGATAATGGGCTGGATTTCTGAAGTTATATTTGCAGCCCTCAAGACAGGCAGATTTGTAAACAGAGGCTTTCTTAACGGCCCGCTGTGCCCTATATACGGTTTTGGCGTTGTGGCGGTGGTGCTTGCCCTTGAGCCTGTTAAGGACAGCCTGATACTGCTGTTTTTGGGCTCGTTCGTACTCACGACGGCGCTGGAGTTTCTGACAGGCCTTATACTCGAAAAGGTGTTTCACGATCACTGGTGGGATTATTCAAAGGAGCCCTTTAATATCAAGGGCTATGTATGCCTGAGGTTTTCGATAATGTGGGGCATAGCCTGCGTTATGGTGGTAAAGGTGCTGCATCCGCTGGTTGCAGGTGGCATAGACGCGCTTCCGCTGTGGCTCAGATGGACAATTATAGGCGTATTTTATGTGTATCTCTTTGCAGATCTTGCAGTTACCGTTACGGATATTCAGAAATTCAACAGAGGCATGGGCAAAATGGCAGAGCAGCTTCACGATATATCGGACTTTGCGGGAGAGCATATAGCCGATGCTGCCATAGAGCTTGGAACCAAGGGTGAAATCTTAAGAACAGAGCTTGAGACAAAGAAGTCTGAACTCGAAACAAAGAAAACAGAACTTGAAGCAAAGAAAGACGAAGCGAAGGCCCGCATGGAAACAAGGCGGGATGCCTATGAGGCGTTTTTCTCAATGCCTGCGGTCAGAAGAAAAAAGAGACTGTTTAAAGCATTCCCTGATCTGAAATCGCAGCTTAGAGAGAGAATGATCAGACAGACGGGAGAGGAATACAGGGCTGAACTTGAAGATCTGTTTGAAAAAACATTCGGCAGGAAGTAATATGAAGGAGCCTGCTCAAATATATTTTCCATTATGAGAAAATTATTTGAAGCGGCTCTTTTTATATACTTTATAACCATATTGCTTCTGTTTGCGGCTCTGCCAAGATACGACATATATATGAGGCCGCCCCTCGACAGCATCAGGGTTACTTCGGACTACGGCTACAGGTGGGGCAGGCTTCACAGAGGAACGGACCTTGCCGCAGAAACAGGCGATAACGTATATTCTGTCTGCGACGGCAGGGTTGTAAAAGCGGGAGAATACGGCAGCTGCGGCAAAATGGCAGCGGTGGCATGCAGTGAAAGCATTACCGTATATTACGCCCATCTTGACAGCATAAATGTGACGAAGGGGGAGCGAATTGACAGAGGGCAGATAATAGGGGAAGCAGGCAGCAGCGGCAACGCCACGGGGCCTCATCTGCATTTTGAAGTAAGATATAAAGGGGAGAGCAGGAATCCTGCGCAATTTATTGATAAAATCGGAGCAATGTAGTATAATCAAATATGTATGTATATTTAAAAAGAAGAAGGATATAAATTAATGGCATTTTTCAGAGATGTAAGAGAAGATATACGAGAAGCAGTAAAAAAAGACCCGGCGGCACGAAACGGATTTGAGGTGCTGCTGTGTTATCCGGGAATCTGGGCGCTGATATTTCACAGGCCCGCCCACTGGCTGTACCTGCACAACTGCAAGCTGCTGGCAAGAATGCTCTCCCAGCTTATACGCTGGTTTACGGGAATTGAAATTCACCCCGGAGCAACCATAGGCAGAAGATGCTTCATAGACCACGGCATGGCAGTTGTAATAGGCGAAACCGCAGAGGTGGGAGATGACGTTACAATATATCAGGGCGTCACACTGGGCGGTACAGGCAAGGACACCGGCAAGCGCCACCCTACCATAGGCGACAGAGTTGTTGTAAGCTCGGGAGCCAAGGTGCTGGGACCGTTCAAGGTGGGAAACGATGTCAAAATCGGCGCAGGCTCTGTTGTACTCAAAGAAGTCCCCGACGGCTGTACGGTAGTCGGTATACCGGGCACTATAGTAAGGCGCGCGGGACAGCCTGCGGAGGAGCTCAACCAGGTGGATATGCCGGATCCTGTTGCAGTTGAAATGGAATGTTTAAGAAGACGTATTGTGCTTCTTGAAAATAAATTGAGAGAACTCGAAAAGAAATAAAATCATGAAAGGAACTCAAATGGAAACTCTAAGATTATATAACTCTCTGACGAGAAAAAAAGACGAATTCAAAACAAGAGAAGCAGGCAAGGCAGGCATGTATACCTGCGGACCTACAGTTTACCATTTTGCACATATAGGCAACCTCAGAAGCTACATTATGGAGGATGTGCTGGAAAAATACCTCAGATATTACGGATATGATGTCAAAAGAGTAATGAATATTACTGATGTAGGGCATCTTTCAAGTGATGCCGATACAGGAGAGGACAAGATGGTCAAGGGCGCCAAAAGAGAAAACAAAACCGTTATGGATATCGCAAAATTCTATACAGACGCGTTCTTCTCGGACTGTGCCAAGCTCAACATCAAAACACCTGATGTTGTAGAGCCTGCAACAAACCTTATACCTGAATATATCGAAATGGTATCAAAGCTGCTTGAAACAGGCCACGCATATATTGCAGGCGGCAATGTATACTTTGATACCTCCACAATAGACAAATATTATGTATTCAATGACCACGACGAAGAGGATCTGGCTGTAGGCGTAAGAGAGGGCGTGTTTGAGGACGAAAACAAAAAGAACAAGGCCGACTTTGTTCTGTGGTTTACCAAATCAAAATTTGACGACCAGGAGCTCAAATGGGACAGCCCTTGGGGCGTGGGATATCCGGGCTGGCATATCGAGTGCTCGGCAATATCAATCAAGCATCTGGGCGAATACTGCGACATACACTGCGGAGGAATTGACAACGCATTTCCTCATCACACCAACGAGATTGCGCAGTCAGAGGCTTATCTGGGACACGAATGGTGCAATCAGTGGTTCCATGTACTTCACCTTAATGACGAAACAGGTAAAATGAGCAAATCAAAGGGCGAGTTCCTTACAGTTTCACTGCTTGAGGACAAGGGCTACAACCCTGTGGTATACAGATTTTTCTGCTTGCAGTCACACTACAGAAAGACATTGACATTCTCATTTGAGGCGCTTGACAATGCTACAGTGGCATACAACAAACTTATTGCCAAAATAGCGGCTCTCAAGGCTGATGACAGCCAGCAGACAGACGAGGCGGCGCTTGAGGCTCTCAGAGAGAAGTTCAACAAGGCAATGTGCAATGACCTTAACACATCACTGGCTATTACAGCCCTTTATGATGTGCTCAAATACAAGACAAACGACAAAACTAAACTTTTACTTCTTGACGAGTTCGATCAGGTGCTTTCACTTGACCTGCTCAAAGCAGCGGCAGAGGTAAAAAAGAAAGCCGAGGAAGAAGCTGCAAAGAAGCTTGAGGGCGTTGACCCTGAAATTCTTGCCCTTGTGGAAGAACGTACCGCAGCAAAAAAAGCAAAGAACTTTGCAAGAGCGGACGAAATCAGAGATATGCTCAAGGAGAGAGGAATAACTCTCAAGGATACACCGCAGGGAGTAGAAATCATAAAGGAATAGAATGGATACAAAAAATATAAATACCACAGCGCTTGCATATATCGGAGATGCCGTATATGAAGTATATATCCGCGAATATGTAATGAAAAACGGAGCGGTGCACGCAGACAGACTTCACAGAGAGGCTGTCAGATATGTAAGCGCGGCAGGACAGGCAAAGGCAATCAGAAAAATGTTTGACAGCCTTGATGAAGAGGAGCAGAAACTCGTCAAAAGAGCAAGAAACCACAAATATTCATCAAAAGCCAGAAGTGCAAGTCCTATGGAATATAAATGGGCTACAGCCTGTGAGGCTCTTATAGGCAAGACTCACCTTGACGGCAATATCGAAAGAGAGAAGCAGCTTGTAGCACAGATTATAGAGATTATTGACAGTGAGGAAATCTGATGTCAGGCAAAAAAGTTAAAAAGAAAAAGCTTCAGAGCCACCGCTTTGAAGATGCAATTAAAGACTATGCAAGAACCAACAGTGCATATACCGACGAAAACAAAAAAAGAGTTGAGGAGGCAGGAGGAAGCTCTTTTTGGAAAGCTCCCCTTAAAACCTCCGAAAAAGTTATGATAGTAATCGGTATACTCGGACTCATAGGCATTATTATCAGATACGTAATTCTGTAGGAGGATATTATGAGCAAAGCTGACGTGCTTTTTGTGAATATGTGCAAGGATATACTCGATAACGGCTTTTCCTCGGAGGGACAGGCCGTAAGAGCCGTATGGGAGGACGGAACCCCTGCGCATACGATTAAAAAATTCGGAGTTGTAAACAGATATAACCTGCAGGAGGAATTTCCTGCGCTTACCTTAAGGCCTACGGCAATTAAATCGGCTGTAGACGAAATTTTATGGATATGGCAGAAGAAATCAAATAATATAAAGGATTTAAACAGTCATATCTGGGACGAATGGGCAGACGAGGACGGCTCCATAGGCAAGGCCTACGGATACCAGCTGGGTGTTAAGTATGACTTTCATCAGGGCAGAATGGATCAGGTTGACAATGTCATATGGCAGCTCAAAAACACGCCGTATTCAAGAAGAATAATGACCAATATATATAAGTTTGACGACCTTATGGAAATGGGACTTGAACCATGCGCATACTCTATGACTTTCAATGTCACAGGTAACAGACTCAATGCAATATTAAACCAGAGGTCGCAGGATATACTTGCGGCCAACAACTGGAATGTAGTGCAGTATTCGGTGCTGCTGATGATGTTTGCACAGGTTTGCGGGCTTGAGCCGGGAGAGCTGGTTCACGTAATCGCAGATGCTCATATATATGACAGGCACATACCGATAATCAGAGAGCTCATTGCAAGACCGCAGTTTCCTGCGCCTAAGTTTGAGCTCAATCCTGAAATCAAAGACTTTTACGATTTCACAGTAAACGATATCAGGGTTACGGATTATCAGAAAAATGAACAGATTAAAAACATACCGATAGCAATATGAAGAAACGACTGATTACAATATTAATACTCATTGCGGCGATGCTTTTTGCGGGCTGTTCACAGGTCCGAAAGGCGCCTGACAATGAGGGCATATACGGCACATGGTATGAGGCTGTTTCAGACAGCGTCACCACATATATATTCTATGGGGACAACACGTGGACGGCATTTGACAGCAGAGATGCGGAGAATGTTGAGTATTACGAGTACAAGTATGACGGACTTAACGGCACGCTTTTGTTACAGGATATGGAGTATGAAGCCGTACTTGATGAAACAACCCTGAAGCTTTCGGGCGAGGGCGGTGAGGATATAGAGCTTTATCGTGACATGGAGGAAGCCAAGCTGGCCGACCCTTATTACTACAGCTCTGAGGAATTTACAGGCAGCATTAAGGACAAGGACGGCTGGTGCATCAAAGACGGTGTTCTCTATGCCTACAGAGGCACCGCCGAGGAAGTTACAGTTCCCGCAGGTGTGACAGAGATATACGCTAATGCCTTTTCGGGCGACTTCGGATACGGCGCAGAGCTTAAACAGGTTATAGTAACCGGCAGCGTCAAAAAGATAGACGAGGGAGCATTTGCATTTACCAATGCTGATATAATATATATTGAGGAAGGTGTTGAAACCATAGGCGCAAGAGCCTTTTCCGACAGCTATATTGATGAGATACACTTCCCTGAGTCAGTCACAGAGGCGGGCGCGGGAATTCTTGAAACAGAGGAAGGACTGCGAGATGCGAAGATATACGTGATTGACGGCTCGTATATACAGGAGTATTTCAAAAAGAATATACCTTACGGAGAGCCTGAAATCATATCGGCATCAGTTTGCAGACAGGAGAAACAATGAAAGCGATAGCAGCAGCAGACAGAAACTGGGCTATAGGAAACAAAGGAAGTCTTCTTTGCCACATACCCGGTGACCTTAAATATTTCAAAGAGAAAACCATAGGCAAAACAGTGGTCATGGGGCGCAAGACCCTTGAGTCACTTCCCGGAGGAAGACCTCTTCCCGGCAGGCAGACCATAGTTCTCAGCAGGAGCCTTGAGGCGGGCGAGGGTTTTACGGTGTGCAGAAGTGTTGAAGAGGTTATCGAGGCATGCAAAGACAAGGATACCTTTATATGCGGAGGCGAGGAGATTTACAGAGAGTTTGAGCCTTACTGCGACACTCTGTATATAACGCGTATAAATGAGGAGTTTGAAGCAGACGCCTACTTTCCGGAGCCGGGCGAGGATATGGAGATAGTATGGCAAAGTGAAGTGTTCTGTGAAAAGGGACACGAGTATAGGTTTCTGGAATACAGAAGAAAGAAATAACAGATGGCAGAGAGAAAAAACAGAAATAGAAACAGAGAAAGAGATTTCAAAGAAAGAGAATTTAAAACAGAAGAGAGAACCGATATTATAATCGGAAGAAACCCTGTTATAGAGGCGCTCAAAAGCGGCAGAGAAATCGAAAAGATAGTTATAGCAGACGGAGCAGAGGGCTCCGTGTCCAAGATAGCGGGTATGGCCCGCGACAGAGGAATTGTCATACACTATAACAACAGGGCTTATTTTGAAAAAACAGCGGGAGGCAAAAATCATCAGGGCGTTATAGCCTTTGTGGCGGCTCACAAATACAGTGAGATGGAGGATATATTCGCAAAGGCCGAAAAATCCGGAGAACCCCCGTTTATAATTATACTTGACAACCTTGAGGATCCTCATAATCTGGGAGCCGTAATGCGTACCGCAGAATGTGCTGGAGCCCACGGCGTGATAATTCCAAAGAGAAGAGCCGTTGGGCTGACAGAAACAGTGGCAAAGGCCGCTGCGGGAGCTCTCGAATATATCCCTTGCGTCAAGGTGGCAAACATCGCGCAGACCATAGACAAGCTCAAAGAAAAGGGCCTCTGGATTGCGGCCTGCGATATGGGTGGCACAGAATACTACAGACAGGACCTTACAGGCAGCATTGCGGTAGTTATAGGGAGCGAGGGAAACGGTATAAGCAGGCTTGTCAAAGAAAAATGCGACTTCGTTGTTTCCATGCCTATGGTGGGCAGGATTAATTCGCTTAACGCTTCCAATGCGGCAGCAGTTATAATGTATGAGGTAAGAAAACAAAGAGATGTCAAAAAACTATAGACTTATGACAGATGAAGTCCTTGCGGGGCTTGCACAGGCAGGCGACAGAGAAGCAGAGGATATTCTGATAAGAAGATATGTTGAGATGATAAGAGGCAAGGCTCACCTGTATTTCATCGTCGGAGCAGACAGCGAAGACGTTATACAGGAGGGGATGATAGGACTGTTCAAGGCAATACACGATTATTCCGGGAACAGAGAGGCGACCTTTAAGACCTTTGCGGAGCTTTGCATAAACCGTCAGATACTTACCGCTGTCAAAACAGCATCAAGACTGAAACATCAGCCTCTCAATGACTCGGTGTCACTCAGTACGCCGGTTGATGAAACGGGCGGCGGGACCCTTGAGGAGTCCCTCGGAGGCGATATGGCAAGCAACCCGGAGGCTGTTTTTATGGAGAACACACTGTCGTCATTGCTTACAGATGAGAACAGCACTCTTTTCAGCAGTATGGAGCGCAGGGTGCTCAAAGAATACCTTGCGGGCAAGAAATATCCCGAGATTGCACAGTCGCTGGGCAAAAGCTACAAAGCGGTTGACAATGCAATGCAGCGGATACGCAGGAAAATCAGTGAATATATGAACAACTAGTTCAGAATACAAATAAACGAGGGTCATACGACCCTCGCTTTGCGTCTAAATCTGTTTTTTGGCTTTTTTCTTTTCCATAGCCTTACGCTCTTTTTCTTCTACGAAATCTATCTTGTCCTGTCGTCTTGCCTGCATTTTTTCTGCGTTTTCCTTGCGGACCTTTTCGACATCAGGAATAAGCTCTATAAATATGCTGTCATATTTCTCGCTTAATATTTCTGTGATTTCAGCATTGGCTTTTTTGAGGTCAGACACTTTGATGGTGTCCGTATCCATTACAATATATATATCAACCCAGTATTTACGTCCGGTTTTGATTACGTCAAAGAAATTGATATAGTATCCGTATTTTGAAAGCACCTGAGTTGCATCTTTACTGATCTCATCTCTGATTTTCTTTTCAGGTGCAAACAGAACCAGTCCCTTTAAAGACTCTATAATCATTTCAAGAGGCTCTTTAATCAGAATTATTGCAAGAGCTATTGCAATGACAGGGTCTGCATACGGTGCCACAGAGGCAAACGGTGTCAGTTTGATAAGCAGACTGATAAGGAACGCTATGCCCACGCCAAAAGTTGAATATGAGTCAAGCTTCCATATGTAAAGTTCCGCTTTGATTGACGGCGACGAGTATTTTTTGTTGATGCTTCTAAGTGTTAAATACATTATGATGCAGCCAAGGGATATTGCCAGTTCAAAAATTGCAATAAAGGTTGCATTTACGTGGTTACCGCCCTCCATAATAACCTGCACGTTTTCGACAATCATAATTATGTCTATGACAAGCAGCAACATATATTTGATTATAACAAACAGTGATTCAATTTGAGAAAACCCATACGGACGTTTTTCGGTTACGGGTTTGTAAAGCAAAGGTACAAGAACCATAAATGGTCCTATCATAATCAGATCGGCAATATCAAATACACAGTCCGCCAGAATAGCGTGTGAGCCGGTTATGTAAGCGGCAACGATTTCAGATATAAGGAAGATTAAACTTCCTGCAAAAGATATGTTTAGAATTCTTTTTTCCAATTTTAAATTGGTTTCCACGATTTCACTCCTCTCTAATAATATATTAACATATTTCAAGAGGACTTGCTTGCTGTATAAGGCTCAATTGTATAGAAAATTTAGATGACATTAAGCAAAAACAGCAAAGAAAGCAGCAAATTAGTATAACAAGGGCTATGCGTGCGATTTCTCATTTTGCATATATTATCATTATATAATCATTTCAGAGTTTACATAAAATCATCACATAAGTATGTTACATTATAAGTGCGATAGGGGTATTAGATATATCGCATTCCTTCTTAAATAAAATATATAATAAGTCAGAAAACTCCTTGGGATGCCAGGGAGTTTTTCTGCGGGCGCTATTTTTCCCATGCGATATATGCCCAGCGCACAGGCCAGCTTTCATCATAGGTGTACTGTCCCGACTCCGTCTTTACGAGGTGGGCTTTGAGGTATTCCCGAAGCAGCATATCCTCTGCTGCTGTAAGAGTATCGGGGAAGAACTTTATCAGCTTTGAAGCCGCTTCTTCGAGGCTTTCGAAATAGTCTGTCCTGCTTGAGTAAATATATCTGAGCTCCGGCATTATGCTGCGCTCAAACAGGATATTGATAAGATACATATAGTCAGGCTTTGGAAATCTGCTGTAGCCTATATATTCTGCAATATTGACATTGAAATGCGGAGACTCTGTTGTAGGCTCCACTATGCAGACTTTGCGCCTTGCCTTTGACTGGAGCTTGTCTAAAGCAGCTTCAAGGTTCGAAACAATCATTGACCTTGAGGCTATTGCCACATCACAGACAGGTATATCATAGCAGCTCCAGTCCTCGTTCCAGTCAAGCTGCATTGTAGTTATATAATCTGACAGGTGTCTCTCTGCAATCTGCTGATTTAAAAGCTCCAGCATGCCTTTTGAAAAATCCGCTGCAAATACCCTGTGATCTGCCTCCGCAAGAGGAAGCGCCAGTGTGCCCGAAGCGCAGCCCATATCGAATACGGTTTCGCCGGGCTTTATATCTGCAAGGGCTAGAAAATCAGCTTCATAGGTGCTTTTGCCGGGGTGCTTGCGGTATTTTGGCGCAAAGCTGTCCCAGTAGTCAGAGCTGTGTCTTTCCTTTGTGGTGTTTTTTTCTTCGTGCCATAGTCTGTTCCAGTCCATAATCATATCCGCCTTTTCTTAATATTAATTATATTGTATAATATTATACACATATGATACAATAGGTTTTGTTAAATACCAGCCAAAAAGGAGAGCCATATGAAGATATTTGCAAACATACCGCAGGGTGCTAAGATATTAAACGCACTTAAGATTTTCAAAAAACCAAGGAAGCTCATATATGAGGCGAGAGCCAGAGGGGATTTTGAAACAGAGCGTAAATACATACTTGAGTCAACCAGCACGTGGGGCAAGCTCCTGTGCAGCAAACTGGGCGTTGAGATTGAGGTGGAGGGGAGAGAGTATCTTCCAAAGTCGGGTCCTGTGGTGTATGTGTCAAATCATCAGAGCTACGCAGACATTATAGTTCACTGCGCTGTGCTCGATACTGTGCAGTTTGGGTTTATTGCTAAGCAGAACCTTGCGGATATTCCTCTGTACGGACAGTGCATCAAGGATATACGAAGCGTTATGATGAACAGAGATGATGCCAGAGAGTCTCTCAAGGCTATTATGGAAGCGATAGACCTTATTAAAAAAGGCTTTTCAATCCTGATTTTCCCTGAGGGAACCAGAAGCAAGGGGCACGAAATGGCGCATTTCAAGAGAGGCAGTCTGAGGCTTGCCACAAAGCCGGGAGTGCCTGTAATCCCTATAACCATTGACGGAACCTATAAGATATATGAGGAGACGGGAGTAATCAGTCCCGCAAAGGTAAGATATATAATTCACCCGCCGATCGAAACAGCGGGCATGGACAGAAAAGAAGCCGCAGACCTTGCGGAGAGGACAGAAGAAATAGTAAGAAGCGGATTATAGATAAGAAAGCTGCCGAAAGGGATTAGCCTGACGGCAGCTTTTAGCTTATGATTTAAGTGTTTCTGTTTCCGAAGTTATATCCTCTGCGGCAACCACATGCTGCTGAAGCATAAACGGAGGCGCTCCGGCAAGAGTTGTAACAAGGCTTACCGTTGATTTCAGGTAAGGGTAGAGCTGGCGGGTTGCCTCGATATGAATATCTGTTTTGGACATTTCGCTGTGGCTGAAAATGCCCACTATCTCAACAACTATCTTAAACGGAAGCTTCTCCTCTGCGTCGGTAACAGTAACCTCATATATGCAGGCGCATTTGTCCTCTTCAAAATAGTTTACTCTTGTATTGAAACGCTGCTTGACCTGTATCTGCTGATTAGGTCCTTCCAGCTTGTTTTCAAAGAAAAGCTCTGTGGCTTTGTATGCTTCTAATTTAAGTCCCATAAATTCTCCTTTCAGAATGTAATACATATATTATACATTTAAAAATGCTTATATGTAAAGAAAAAGAACACCGAAGTGCTCTTTTTCCGTATATTATCAATCTCCGTAATTCTTTCTTGGGTGATAGTGAGTGTGAAGCAGCTGATGCGCCTTGCTTCCGCCCGCCATACCGAGGTACTCCTTGTAAAGCTTCTTGATGGCAGGATTGTTGTGGGATTTGCGTATAAACGATTTGTTATCCTCTGAGTACAGAGCCTTTGCTCTCTCTGCTCTGATGTCAATCCAGCTTCTTACTTCTGAAAGCTGCAGAGGCTGTCCGCCGCCGTTTACGCAGCCACCGGGGCAGGCCATAATTTCAACAAAGTCGAATTTCTCACCTGCTCTGATTGCATCCATAAGCTTTCTGGCGTTGCCAAGACCGTGTGCAACAGCAGCTCTGAGCTCTAAATTGCCGGCCTTTACTTTGGCAATTCTGATACCCTCAAGACCTCTTACAGTTGAATATTCAAAGCTGTCTGTAGATGTGCCGTTTAAAATATCAACAACGGTTCTGAGTGCTGCTTCCATAACTCCGCCTGTAACACCGAAGATGTGTCCTGCGCCTGTAGCTTCGCCGAACGGATTGTCAAATTCGCTGTCGTGAAGAATTGTGAAATCAAGTCCCATATCGTAAATCATCTGGCTTAATTCTCTTGTTGTAATTACAATATCCACATCGCGAATGCCGTTGACTTCCATTTCAGGTCTTGCTGCCTCGAATTTCTTGGCTGTGCAAGGCATTACGGATACAACAACTATATCCTTAGGGTCGATGCCTTTTTTCTCGGCATAGTAGCTCTTGAGTATTGCTCCGAACATCTGATGAGGTGATTTGCAGGTTGAAAGGTTGTCCAGCATATCAGGGTAGTTGTGTTCGCAGAATTTAATCCAGCCCGGTGAGCAGGAGGTGATAAGCGGTAATTTGCCGCCGCCTCTTATTCTGTCTATGAGCTCGTTGCCCTCCTCCATAATTGTAAGGTCGGCTGCTGTGTCTGTATCAAATACAGCGTCAAAGCCCAGTATCTTGAGAGCTGTTACCATTTTGCCAGTAACAGGTGTTCCTATAGGCATGAGGAAGTCCTCGCCAAGGGCTGCTCTTACTGCAGGGGCAGTCTGAACAACGACATGCTTTGTATCGTCATAAAGCGCTTCCCATACCTTGTCAGTGTCTGTTTTTTCCTTGAGCGCGCCTACAGGACATACGTTGATGCATTGTCCGCATTTAACGCAAGGGGTTTCCGAAAGAGGCATTCCGAAAGGTGAGGCGATTACAGTATCAAAGCCTCTGTTTATTGTATCTATCGCGCCTACTGTCTGTATGTTCTTGCATACGCTTACGCATCTTCTGCACAGTACGCACTTGTTAGGGTCTCTTACGATTGAAGCGCCTATGTCAAGAGGAAGCTTTTTGTTGTCATCTCCCTCAAATCTTACCTCGTGAACATTGAGCTTGTTGGCAAGAGCCTGAAGCTCGCAGTCTATGTGAGATCTGGTACAGGTCTGACATGATGCCTTGTGATTTGAAAGTATCAGTTCCAGGGTAACTCTTCTGGCCTCCATTATCTTAGGAGTGTGAGTTCTTACCACCATTCCGTCTTTGATAGGGTGCACGCAGGCAGCCTGAAGCGCTCTTGTGCCCTCGATTTCAACGATGCACATACGGCAGCAGCCCAGTTCGCTGATATCTTTGAGGAAGCAGAGGGTAGGGATTGAAATACCTGCTTCTTTGGCAGCTTCCAGAATTGTATAATCTTCAGGAACGAAAACATCTATACCATCTATGGTTACGTGTACTTTTTTCATTATTTCTCTCCTTTCCTACGCATTCTTCAGAATTGACTTGAACGGACATTTTTCTATACATACGCCGCACTTGACGCACTTGTCCTGATCGATAACGAACGGATGCTCCTTATCGCCTGAAATTGCAGATACAGGGCAGTTCTTCTTACAGATACCGCACTTTTTGCAGACTTCAGTATCGATTTTGAATTTGAGCATTGACTTGCAGACTCCCGCAGGACATTTCTTCTCAATAACGTGAGCCATATACTCATCTCGGAAATATCTGAGAGTTGAAAGTACAGGGTTTGGCGCGCTCTGTCCAAGTCCGCAGAGTGAAGCGGCCTTGATGTTTCTTGCCAGAATTTCAAGCTTGTCTATATCTTCAGGAGTTCCCTTACCCTCTGTAATCCTTGTGAGAATTTCAAGCATTCTCTTGGTACCTATTCTGCAAGGGTTGCATTTGCCGCAGGACTCGTCAACTGTGAATTCAAGGAAGAACTTTGCAAGGTCAACCATACAGGTGTTCTCGTCCATTACGATAAGTCCGCCCGAACCCATCATTGAGCCCAGCTTGGTAAGTGTATCATAGTCAATAGGTGTATCAAGATGCTCTGCAGGAAGGCAGCCGCCTGACGGGCCTCCTGTCTGCGCAGCCTTGAAAGACTTGCCGTTTGGAATTCCGCCTCCGATATCAAATATGATGTCGCGAAGTGTTGTTCCCATAGGGACCTCAACAAGTCCTATGTTGTTGATTTTGCCGCCTAGCGCGAATACCTTGGTACCCTTGGAGCCCTCTGTACCGATACCTGCAAACCAGTCTGCGCCTTTGAGTATAATCTGAGGCACGTTTGCATAGGTTTCAACGTTGTTGAGAACTGTAGGCTTCTTCCAGAGGCCTTTTACTGCCGATCTTGGCGGTTTAGGTCTAGGCTCGCCGCGCTTGCCTTCGATTGAAGTCATAAGCGCGCTGCCCTCGCCGCATACGAAAGCGCCTGCGCCAAGTCTTACCTCGAGGTTGAAGCCAAAGCCGCTGTCTAATATATTGTCGCCTAAAAGTCCGTATTCGTGAGCCTGATTTATTGCAATGCCAAGTCTTTTAACTGCAACAGGGTATTCAGCTCTTACATATATGTAGCCCTGATGCGCGCCTACGGCAAATCCGTTTATAATCATGGCTTCTATAACCGAGTGAGGGTCGCCTTCAAGTATGGATCTGTCCATAAATGCGCCCGGATCCCCCTCGTCGGCGTTGCATATTACGAATTTTTCTTTTTCTTTTACTACTGCGGAGGAAGCCCATTTACGACCTGTAGGGAAGCCGCCGCCGCCTCTGCCTCTTAAGCCTGATTTGCTGACAACATCTATTACCTCGTCAGGTTCCATTTCATTCAGAACCTTTGCGAGAGCCTGATATCCGTCAAGGGCGATGTATTCCTCGATGTTTTCGGGATCTACGATACCGCAGTTATGAAGCGCTATACGCTCCTGTCTGCGGAAGAACGGTATCTGAGGAAGTCTGTTTCTGATTTCCTCGTGAGCCTCATCGCTTGCAAGGAGTCTGTCAACAACCTTGCCGCACATTATATGTTCTCTGACTATCTCATCAACATCATCAGGAGTAACTTTTGTGTACATTACGTGCTCAGGACAGACAAGTATTATAGGACCCTCGGCGCACAGACCGAAGCAGCCTACCTTTATAATCTTGACGTCCATACCGAGCTTGTTTTCTTTTATCTGTTTTTCAAATTCCTCTGCAACTCTGAGTGAGCCTGAGGAAGCGCAGCCTGCAACACCGCAGACAAGAATATGTATTTCGTTTCTGTTTGCATCATCAATACGGTCAAGTCTTAAATCCATTGATTTAAAGGTCTTGTCTCTCAATGCGTTTAATTCTTCTCTGTTACGAATCATCTTTACCTCCTGTATATCAGCCTTCATACTTGCTGAGAATATCGTCAACCATATCTGCGTTGAGCTTGCCGTAAACCTCGTCGTTTATAGTTACGACAGGAGCAAGTCCGCACGCGCCTATGCAGCGGCAGGCATCGAGTGAGAATTTGCCGTCCTCGGTGCATTCGCCTATGTCGATTCCAAGCTTTGCCTTAAATCTGTCGAGTATCTCCTGTGAGCCTTTGACATAGCAGGCAGTTCCCATACATACGCTTATTCTGTATTCTCCCTTAGGGTTTGTAGTGAACTGAGTGTAGAAGCTTACTACGCCGTAAACCTCTGCAAGAGGAATTTTAAGCCCCTCAGCCACTTTGAGCTGTACCTCCAAAGGCAGGTAGCCGTAGACGTCCTGTGCCTCGTGAAGTACCTGAATCAGCGCTCCGCGTGTGCTTTTGTATTTAGCGATTATTTCCTGGAGCTTCTGCTCTTTTTCTTTTGAGCATTGTGTGCAATTTGATGTCATAAACCTACTCCTTTATATAATTATTTAGGCTGCTTCAGGGGAGCCTATACCCGCTTCGTTCGTGTCTGCATAATTAGTTTTCTTTGAAATATTATAGTACCACGATATGAGACAGATTTCAACAATATAGAATTTGACAAAAATATCTGAAAAATATACCAGAAAAAAAGAGAGCATCCGGAAATGCTCTCTTAAAAGGAAACGATTAGTCTTCGTAATTTGTTCTCCGGCTGTAGTGGGTGTGAAGCAGATGGTGTGCTCTGCTTCCGCCTGCCATACCGAGATATTCCTTGTAAAGCTTCTTGATGGCAGGGTTGTTGTGAGATTTGCGTATAAAGGAGTGACGATCCTCTGCGTAGAGGGCTTTTGCTCTCTCTGCTCTGATGTCAATCCAGCTTCGTACCTCAGAAAGCTGCAGAGGCTGTCCGCCGCCGTTTACACAGCCGCCGGGGCAGGCCATAATTTCTATGAAGTCGAATTTCTCTCCTGCTCTTACCGCGTCCATAAGCTTTCTAGCATTGCCAAGCCCGTGGGCTACGGCAGCGCGAAGCTCAAGGTCGCCTGCCTTAACTGTCGCTATCTTGATTCCCTCAAGTCCTCTGACATCGTCATACTCGAAGCAGTCGGAAGATGAGCCTGTCAGCAGGTCAGCAACCGTACGAAGCGCCGCCTCCATAACTCCGCCTGTGGCACCGAATATGTGTCCTGCGCCTGTTGCGGCTCCGAACGGATTGTCAAAGCTGCTGTCGTGAAGGGCAGGGAAGTCGATACCCATATCATATATCATACCCGAAAGCTCTCTGGTTGTGATTACAGCGTCAACATCTCGAAGTCCGCTGACCTCCATTTCAGGTCTTGCAGCCTCGAATTTCTTGGCCGTGCAAGGCATTACCGAAACAACGAAAATGCTTTCAGGATCGATACCGTTCTTCTCGGCATAGTAGCTCTTTAGTATTGCGCCGAACATCTGATGAGGTGACTTGCAGGTTGAAAGGTTTTCAAGCATATCGGGATAGTTATGCTCGCAGAACTTGATCCAGCCCGGTGAGCAGGAGGTGATAAGCGGTAATTTGCCGCCGCCTCTTATCCTGTCTATAAGCTCGTTGCCCTCCTCCATGATTGTAAGGTCTGCCGCTGTATCAGTGTCAAATACGGCGTCAAAGCCCAGCATTTTGAGAGCAGTTACCATTTTGCCCGTTACAGGAGTTCCTATAGGCATAAGGAAGTCCTCTCCGAGAGCAGCCCTTACGGCAGGAGCTGTCTGAACGACAACGTGCTTGCTTTCATCATATATTGCCTCCCATACTCTGTCTGTGTCGTCCTTTTCCTTGAGAGCGCCTACAGGACATACATTGATGCACTGACCGCAGTTTACGCAAGGAGTCTGTGACAGAGGCATATTGAAAGGTGAGGCTATTATTGTGTTGAAGCCTCTGTTTACGGCATCTATAACGCCTACGGTCTGTATGTTCTTGCATACGCTTACGCATCTTCTGCACAGTATGCACTTGTTTGGGTCTCTCACTATTGAAGCGCCTATGTCAAGAGGAAGCTTCTTGTTGTCTCCCTCATATCTTATCTCTTTGATGTTTAGCTTATTGGCAAGCACCTGCAGCTCGCAGTCTATATGGGATCTGGTGCAGGTCTGACATGACGCCTTGTGGTTTGACAGTATCAGCTCAAGATTTGTTCTTCTTGCAGCCATAATCTCAGGTGTGTGTGTTTTAACAACCATACCGTCGGAAACAGGGTGCACGCAGGCAGCCTGAAGCGCTCTTGCGCCCTCGACCTTTACTATGCACATACGGCAGCAGCCCAGCTCACTTATATCCTTTAAGAAGCATAGTGTGGGAATTGAAATATTTGCCTCCTTTGCAGCCTCAAGAATTGTATAATTCTCAGGAACAAAAAGATCTATGCCGTCTATGTTCACGTGTACTTTTTTCATTTTCTCAGCTCCTTTCCTATGCGTTCTTCAGAATTGACTTGAACGGACATTTCTCTATGCAGACGCCGCACTTGACGCACTTGTCCTGATCGATTGCAAACGGAGTTTCTCTGTCGCCGGAAATTGCATCGGTAGGGCAGTTCTTCTTACAGATACCGCATCTCTTGCAGGCATCTGTGTCAATCTTGAATTTGAGCATCGACTTGCAGACTCCCGCAGGACATTTCTTGTCAATAACGTGCGCCATGTATTCATCTCTGAAATATCTCAGAGTGGAAAGTACAGGGTTTGGAGCTGTCTGACCAAGTCCGCAGAGTGCAGCAGCCTTGATGTCTCTTGCAAGTGTCTCAAGCTTTTCGATATCCTCAGGAACGCCTTTTCCCTCGGTAATTCTTGTGAGGATTTCAAGCATTCTCTTGGTGCCTATTCTGCACGGAGGACATTTGCCGCAGGACTCATCTACCGTAAACTCAAGGAAGAATTTTGCAAGGTCAACCATACAGGTATCCTCGTCCATTACGATAAGTCCGCCCGAACCCATCATTGAGCCTAAAGCAATGAGTGATTCATAGTCTATAGGGGTGTCAAGCTGTGATGCAGGAATGCAGCCGCCTGACGGACCGCCTGTCTGAGCAGCCTTGAACTTCTTGCCGTTTGGAACGCCTCCGCCTATGTCAAAGACTATCTCTCTGAGTGTGGTTCCCATAGGGATTTCAACAAGGCCGGTATTTTCTATCTTTCCACCTACTGCAAATACCTTGGTTCCCTTTGATTTCTCTGTGCCGATGCCGGAGAACCACTCTGCGCCCTTTAATATAATTACAGGCACATTTGCATATGTCTCAACGTTGTTTAATATTGTAGGCTGTCCGAAAAGTCCTTTGACAGCAGGGAAAGGAGGTCTAGGTCTCGGCTCGCCTCGTCTGCCCTCAACTGATGTCATAAGCGCTGTTTCCTCGCCGCATACGAATGCGCCTGCGCCAAGTCTTATGTCAAGATTGAAGTCAAAGCCGGTGCCGAAGATGTCTTTTCCGAGAAGTCCGTATTCTCTGGCCTGATTTATTGCTATTGTAAGTCTTTCGACTGCGATAGGGTATTCCGCTCTTACATATACATATCCCTGATTTGCACCGATGGCATATGCGGCTATGGCCATAGCCTCTATAACCGAGTGAGGGTCGCCCTCAAGGACAGATCTGTCCATAAATGCGCCCGGATCTCCCTCGTCGGCATTGCAGCATACATATTTCTGCGCAACCTGCTGGGCAGCCGCAAAGCTCCATTTTACTCCTGTAGGGAAGCCCGCTCCGCCTCTGCCGCGAAGTCCAGATGCCCTGATAAGCTCGATTACCTCTTCGGGAGTCATGCTGCCTGTTACCTTTTCAAGGGCAAGATAGCCGTCTCTTGCTATGTACTCGTCAATATCCTCCGGATTGATTGCTCCGCAGTTTCTTAAGGCGACTCTCATCTGTCTTGAGAAGAAGTCAACGCTTTCAAGGGCGTTTGAAACCTCTCCCTCCTCGTGATTGCCGGCAAGAAGCCTTGTAACCACCTGTCCGCATTTGACGTGATTTTCAAATATCTCCTCAACATCCTCAGGCTGTACCTGTGTGTACATCAGATGATCCGGATATATCATCATTATAGGGCCCTGGGCGCACAGACCGAAGCAGCCTGTCTTTACAACCTTGATTTCATCTGCCATACTGTTTTCGGCTATGAGAGTTTCCATCTTTTCTATTATCTTCATTGAGGAAGATGAGGTGCAGCCTGTACCGCCGCATACGAGTATGTGCATTCTGCCGCCTGTCTGTGTAGGCGCAGCCTCTTTGTCTATACGGATTTCAAGATCGGCTTTTTTGCTTTCTCTTATCCTGTTTATATCTTCTCTGCTCTTAATCACTGACCTGCCTCCTCTTCATATTTCTTAAGAATATCTTCAACCATATCGGCATTGAGCTTACCGTAAACGTCATCATTTACGGTTACAACGGGCGCAAGTCCGCAGGCGCCTATGCAGCGGCAGGCATCAAGTGAAAACAGACCGTCTTCCGTACATTCGCCGACGTCGATGCTGAGTTTTTCCTTAAATTTGTCGAGTATCTCCTGAGAGCCCTTGACGTAGCAGGCCGTACCCATACAGACACTTACTCTGTATTTACCTTTTGGGTTTGTTGTGAACTGTGTGTAGAAGCTTACAACACCGTAAACTTCTGCAAGAGGGATATTAAGACCCTCTGAGATTTTGAGCTGAACCTCCAGAGGTAGATAGCCGTAAACATCCTGAGCCTCGTGGAGCACCTGAATCAGCGCTCCGCGGGTATCCCTGTATTTTGCGATTATCTCCTGAAGTTTCTTTTCCATTTCTTTTGAACATCCTGTGCAGTTTGATGTCATGGAGTAGACTCCTTTCTGATTACAAAAATAAATAATTACTACTACTTATGATAAAATTTTAACAGATGGATACTGTATACAGCAAGTGAATACTCTAAAAATCACAAAATAGACAAACAAATCGGAAAAAAGCCAGTATTTAGGAAATTGAACCGGTTACATTGAGGGCTGAAATAACAAATATGCTGTAGAGTGCGAAGAAATGCATTAAAAAAGTGAAAAAACAGCAGGCAGGGGCTGCCGGCAGTAATAAATCTGTTCAGTTTATTTCATCGAAAAGCTGCCTTATGTCAATTTCTAAGGCATCTGCAAATTTGCCTATGGTTTCAAGAAGCGGAGTCTTATCGATTGTAAGGCATTCAAGGTCACGAACATAGCCGTGAGTCAGTCCTGTTAAATCGGCAAGCTCCTGAAGCGTATACTTTCGCATAAGCCGATATTTGCGTATGTTTTTTCTGACAGTCAGAGAAAGCTGTTCTTTGGAATATCTGCTGTACGGTGACAGTAAAATATGCAGATGGTTCAAGACAAAACCCTGCAAATCCGGAAACAGGAGTAACAGTGACTACTTATTCTGGCAAAATGTATTTTAAAGTGACAGAAAAATATAGAGGGGCTGAGGCGATTTCAAAGCTTAAAGAACTCGGAGAATGGAACTCATATGAAGAATATACATATGAGAGAAAAGAGGCGGGAACAGATTTGCTTCTGCTAAAATATGACGTAAAGGCAATAAGTGGATTTGACGAGCATGCGTTATCAGGAGACAATGTAATTAGTCCGTATGGAAATTACAATGGTGCGTGTAATAAAGGCATAGATGATTTTGATAGTGTTTATTTAAGTAAAAATGATAGATTTGATTTGTCATTATATAATGGTGCTGAAGATATTATGTACTTCTGTGCATATGTACCGGACGACTTGAAATCATTCAGCAACTATATTTATACTAAAGGATTTAGTCAGTATTGGATTAAATATAGTATTTAGAGAATCTGGTGAACGAGTATGAAACATAAATCAAAATTAAAACAGTGTAAAAGCTGTGGTGCGGAAATAGCAAAAAGTGCAAAGAACTGTCCTCAATGTGGTGCGAAAAATAAAAAACCTGTGTATAAGAGAGTTTGGTTTATATTATTATGCATTATTGCAGTATTTATTATTATAGGAGCATTATCAGGAAACGATGAAAAGGCCAAATCAGACACTACAGGAAACAAACAGGTTGAAGAAGAAACTATTGAATATAAAAAGTGTGATATTGGAACAATGGATAAGGAGCTAGAGAATAATGCAGCATCAGCTAAAGATAAATATGAAGAACAGTATATAGAAATAACGGGTAAGTTGAGTGTCATCGATTCTGACGGCAAGTATATTTCTTTGACAGACCCTGATGATGAGTGGGATCTGGTTGGAATTATGTGTTATATCGAATCGGATGAACAGCTTGACGAGGTAAAAGAGTTGAGCACAGGTGACGACGTTACGGTAGGAGGCAAAGTAACAAATGTCGGAGAAATAATAGGTTATTCTATTGATATTGATTACATAAAATAGCAGACAAGAAGTAACATCTCACTGATGAATTAATATCTTTGAGATGTTATTTTATTAAAGACTAAAAAAAGCAATCAAACCTGTTGATTGGAAACAGGAAATCTGATAGAATAGCGGGAGATAAAAGGGAGTAGCTGGCCGTCAGTGTTCACTTCTTCGTCAGTACAGCTGTTAGAGATAGCAGCTCGGAGCGTGATTAAACAGCGAGACTTTTACTGTATATGCAGTAGGAGTCTCTTTTTGTTTGTCGGCATAATCAGGAAAGAAAGGATTTGAAATATGATTTTACAGGTAATTATGCTTATAGCAGGGTTTGTGCTTCTGGTAAAGGGAGCCGACTGGTTTGTTGAAGGCGCGGCAAGTATTGCCAAAAACATTGGTGTTCCCCAACTGATAATAGGACTTACAATTGTGGCTATGGGAACCAGCATGCCGGAAGCTGCCGTAAGCATTCAGGCGGCTCTGGCAGATAATGCGGGAATATCCGTAGGCAACATTGTCGGAAGCAATATTCTTAATATACTTATAATTCTTGGAATAACAGCTGTTATTACAAACGTCGCAATTCAGAAATCAACATTAATATATGAAATTCCGTTTATGACAGGGATTACAGTGCTTTTTATGATTTTCGGTATTACAGGAGCTGAAATAACATTGGCAGAGGGTATTGTTTTATGGATCTGCTTTATTGCTTTTCTTATCTATCTGTTTGTAATGTCAAAAAAGGGGCTGGTGCAGGAAACAGATGAAGCAAAGGATATTCCGCTGTGGAAATGTATTCTGCTTATGGCAATAGGCGGAGGCATGGTTGTGGCCGGCAGCGATTTTGCAGTTGAAGGAGCCACTGAAATCGCACGTTTCTTTGGTATGAGCGAAAGATTTATAGGGCTTACAATTGTTGCTTTCGGGACATCCCTGCCTGAGCTTGTGACTTCTGTAACAGCTGCCCGAAAAGGAAATGTAGGAATTGCAATCGGAAATATAGTGGGAAGCAATATCTTTAATATCCTGTTTGTAATAGGCACAACCTCTCTGATATGCGCTGTGCCTTTTGAACCGAAATTTGTTACAGACACGGTGATTGCGATTCTGAGTGGCATTCTGCTGTGGATAGGAACCTGCAGAAACCGGGAGCTGCGAAGAGGCAGCGGCATTATCATGCTGGCAGGCTACGTGCTGTATTTCATATACCTGTGCACAATATAGCGGGCGCTATATATGGATTTCACCCTCGGCAAGGACTGCTGCACTGCCTCCTACCTGTATGCTGCCGTCATTTCTGATACGGGTAGCTATCTTAGAGGCTCTGTTCATTGCCTCGCCCTGAATAAAGCACAGGTCTGTGTCTTTGGTTATAAGTTTGTTTAGATAAAGGTAATACGCGAGAGCGCCGCTTGCCGTACCTGTTGCAGCCTCCTCATTAATTCCGTACAGAGGAGCAAAGTCTCTGGCATATGCGGTGACTTCCCTTGAAGTATCCGGTGCAAACGGGTGAACTCCCACCACGCTGTACTCTTCCGACAGGGCGGAGAGAGCCTTCATATCGGGAGCAAGGCTGTTAAGCTCCGCTCTGCCGGATACCGGCAGGATAATATCGGGAAGCCCGGTTGATATTATCATAGGAAGCATGCCGGATTCCGGTATATTCTCCGCTCCGAGTATTTTATAAAGTCTATTTATTTCTGTTTTATCTGATATCGTGGCAATGTGAACAGGGCGGGCCATATCCATCATCACCGTATTATTCTTTACATTAATATTAAGGTTACCTGCTTTTGTGTGGGCAGTAAAGCTCCCCTCATCTGTAATACCGGTATGCTTCAACACATAAAACGAAGCGATGGTAGCGTGGCCGCAGAGGTCAACCTCTGAAACAGGAGTGAAATACCTGATTGTAAAATCGCATGGGCCGTTTCTTTTTATGAATGCGGTTTCCGAGTATCTCAGCTCTGCCGCTGTGCTTATGCATATTTTATCATCGGGAAAATCGCCGTCTGTTATTACCACTCCGGCAGGATTTCCTGCAAATATGTTTTCGGCAAATGCCTCTGCTATATAGAACTTCATTATATTAACCTCCGTACGTTATCCTGTATCAGTATAGCACATAAGGGGAAAAGATGTCATATATATATGAAGACAGGCATAGTATAGTTACAGGTGCAGCAAAAAGCAATGAAGTGAGTGAGAATATTCATAGATAAGCAAATAAATCGAGAATGTTTCAAAAAAACAGAAAATTGCACACAATTCCGTCAAAATTCATTGCACGCACAGAAGTAAAATTATATAATTTACCTATACGTAGCCGTCGTGACGTCGGACGGCAATCGCAATTATTAAAAAAGGAGATAGTAAAATGACTGAAAGAAACATGAAGTTAGCTTTAGAAGAAGCTAAAAAAGTAGTTGGTATGATTGAAGCTGATGCTTTAACAGATGCTCAGAAAGAGGCTATGATTAAAGAATCAATCGCAAACTTCAACGAAAACGTAAACCCTGGCTGGTTAGAATACAGAAAATCAGTATCAACTGACTCAGCATTCGTAGAATGGGAAGACGAAGGCGAAGTATTCAGAGATGCTTACGGTACAGAGTTCATTGACTGCTTAGGCGGCTTCGGTATCTTTGCCTGCGGACACGGCAACCCTGAAATCAAAAAGACAGTAAGAGCTCAGTTAGACAGATACTGCTTACATTCACAGGAATTAGTTGACCCGTTAAGAGGTTACCTTGCTAAGATTTTAGCAATGATCACTCCTGGTGACTTACAGTACTCGTTCTTCACAAACGGTGGAGCAGAGGCTATCGAAATGGCATTAAAGCTTGCTAGACTTGCTACAGGCGGAAAATGGTACATCTCAACTGTAAACGCATTCCACGGCAAATCAATGGGCGCTATCTCATTAGGCGGTAAGGCTGCTTACAGAGAAGACTATATCCCTATGATTCAGCAGGTTCAGCACGTAGAATACGGTAATGCGGCAGCTACAGAAGCAGCAGTTAAGAACTTAATCGCTGTAGGCGAAAAAGTTGCAGCTATCATCGTAGAGCCTATCCAGGGTGAAGGCGGAGTTATCATTCCACCAGAAGGATACCTCAAAGAGTTAAGAAGAATCGCTGACGAATACGGCTGCTGCCTGATCTTCGACGAAATCCAGACCGGTATGGGAAGAACAGGAACAATGTGGAGATGCGACCACGAAGGAGTTACTCCTGATATCATGACTTACGGTAAAGCCAGCAGTGGTGGTATCGTTCCTATCACAGGTATCATTGCAAGACCTTGGACTTATGAAAAATCAGGTGTTGGCACAGGTACAACTGGTAAGATGTTTGACAATCCATGGATCTTAGGATCACCTACATTTGGTGGTAACCCTCTTGCTTGCGCAGCATTTATCTCAACTATCAGATTTATGCTTGAAAACGATATTCCTGGCGAAATGGCTAAGAAAGGCGACTACTACATGAAAGGCCTTGCTAAGTTACAGGAAAAATATCCTACAGTTCTTAAGGACATCAGAGGTGCTGGATTATTAATCTGCATGGAATTCCCAGAGGCAGAAGTTGGTTACGAAGTAACTAAGGGATTATTCGCAAGAAAGGTTATGACTGCCGGTACATTAGTAAATGCTAAGACAGTAAGAATCGAACCGCCTGCAACTCAGAGCTATGAAACAATTGATAAGGTATTAGAAGCACTTGACGGAGCAATTGCTGACGTTAAGAAAGAATTCAATCTTTAATCTGATACATATATGAGGACCTCTTCGGAGGTCCTTTTTTTCGGAATTGTGAAAAAAAGGCATAGTTTGCGGTTGAAGAAAATGGCAGACATATGGAGAATTATGCTGAAAAAACAGTATTTCTTTGCGAACGCATTTCAAAAAAAGTAGTTTTTTGCTCTAATAATCTTACTATCTTTATACAATGTTCTAAAATCAAAACTTTCCTTGACCGCCCAAATAAGTATTGATATAATTTAATAGGTAACTAAATAATTTTTATGTAAGCCGTACATTACATACAGTTTTAAACCGTACGGAATGCATATGGCATTAATTTGTAGCTTAAAAGAGGATAGACTATTTATCACCTGTTTAAGACCATACATCAATGTGTGGCCGTTTTTTATGCGATTAATACAAGGACAGGCTGACAGTCAATCGGCTTTTAGGCCAAAGGTGTTATCATATCGGAAAAGGAGAAGATAAAATGACTGAAAGAAACATGAAGTTAGCTTTAGAAGAAGCTAAAAAAGTTGTTGGCATGATCGAAGCTGACGCTTTAACAGATGCTCAGAAAGAAGCTATCATTAAAGAATCAATCGCAAACTTTAATGAAAACGTAAACCCTGGCTGGTTAGAATACAGAAAATCAGTATCAACTGACTCAGCATTCGTAGAATGGGAAGACGAAGGCGAAGTATTCAGAGATGCTTACGGTACAGAGTTCATTGACTGCTTAGGCGGCTTCGGTATCTTTGCCTGCGGACACGGCAACCCTGAAATCAAAAAGACAGTAAGAGCTCAGTTAGACAGATACTGCTTACATTCACAGGAATTAGTTGACCCGTTAAGAGGTTACCTTGCTAAGATTTTAGCAATGATCACTCCTGGTGACTTACAGTACTCGTTCTTCACAAACGGTGGAGCAGAGGCTATCGAAATGGCATTAAAGCTTGCTAGACTTGCTACAGGCGGAAAATGGTACATCTCAACTGTAAACGCATTCCACGGCAAATCAATGGGCGCTATCTCATTAGGCGGTAAGGCTGCTTACAGAGAAGACTATATCCCTATGATTCAGCAGGTTCAGCACGTAGAATACGGTAATGCGGCAGCTACAGAAGCAGCAGTTAAGAACTTAATCGCTGTAGGCGAAAAAGTTGCAGCTATCATCGTAGAGCCTATCCAGGGTGAAGGCGGAGTTATCATTCCACCAGAAGGATACCTCAAAGAGTTAAGAAGAATCGCTGACGAATACGGCTGCTGCCTGATCTTCGACGAAATCCAGACCGGTATGGGAAGAACAGGAACAATGTGGAGATGCGACCACGAAGGAGTTACTCCTGATATCATGACTTACGGTAAAGCCAGCAGTGGTGGTATCGTTCCTATCACAGGTATCATTGCAAGACCTTGGACTTATGAAAAATCAGGTGTTGGCACAGGTACAACTGGTAAGATGTTTGACAATCCATGGATCTTAGGATCACCTACATTTGGTGGTAACCCTCTTGCTTGCGCAGCATTTATCTCAACTATCAGATTTATGCTTGAAAACGATATTCCTGGCGAAATGGCTAAGAAAGGCGACTACTACATGAAAGGCCTTGCTAAGTTACAGGAAAAATATCCTACAGTTCTTAAGGACATCAGAGGTGCTGGATTATTAATCTGCATGGAATTCCCAGAGGCAGAAGTTGGTTACGAAGTAACTAAGGGATTATTCGCAAGAAAGGTTATGACTGCTGGTACATTAGTAAACGCTAAGACAGTAAGAATTGAACCGCCTGCAACTCAGAGCTATGAAACAATAGACAGAGTATTAGCGGCACTTGACGAATCAATCGCTGACGTTAAGAAAGAATTCAATTTATAATTTAAATAACACACAAAAATACTGCTGTACATTTGTACGGCAGTATTTTTAATGAACAAAAGTTAATTATTAATCTGATTATTAATTATATGTATGAGCTCTATTCTTGAAGAAACATCAAGCTTATAGAATATGTTGCGCATATGGCTTTTGACAGTATTCAAAGAAATACAAAGGTAATCCGCAATATCATTATTAGAAAACCCGTCATAGACCAGTCCTGTGATTTCACGCTCTCTTTTGGTCAGTCCATAATGCTTGCCAGCAGCATCAATAAGCTCGGCAGGTGTAGCAGTATGGGCAATGCCGCTGTCTGTAGATGAAGGAATATGGCAAAAATCCTTTTTGTATATAAAATAGCATACACCACAATTCAGGATAAAAAGTATCCAGCCTGAAACATCATGAGACTCTCTGCCCCATGTGAGAGTTTCAATTGTGCCGATTGAATAAGAAAACCTTATCTGATATAGGTAATAGATAATCAGCACAACAGAAATAAATATGATTGAGCTCTGTGTTAGTGAAGATGCGCCTTTAGATATTGATTTAAAGCCGCATATGATGATTAAAACGCATGAAACAGCAGCAAACAGGATTTCTGTACACGAATAGAAATTCTGTGCAGATGTACTGGTAAGATAATAAGAGGAATCCATAAGCAGCGTCGCAATCAGCACTAAGACTGCGGTGCCTGCAGCTGCAAATATCTTGCCTGCAGTAAAAATATTTTTATCTGCACAGCCGGATATATTCAAGGTGTTGTCGCGCATATGAAACAACATATTTAGCCAGGAAAACAAAAGCATACCGTATGAAAAATAGTCGGCAGCCCTAAAGAATACTTTAACATTATAGTGATTAAAAAGTACCTCCTGAGAGTAAAAGGCACACAAAAGAAGTCCGATAAATGCTGTATTGGAGACAAAAATCAGAGTAGTCATATATATCTTTTTGTTTATGAATTTATCTCTGCCTTGAACCAGGAGCAGTACGAGGCAGATTAGGCCGCTGATTGCAGTAAGCAGATATTGAAGCAGCACATTGTAAATATACATACCAAAACTCCTTAAATTAGAAATCACATAGATTATATAATACATATTATTTTCTGACAATGAGTTTTAGCTAAAGAAATGCGTTTAAAATATGGGATTAACAAAAATCGCCCGAACGGGTGATAGCCAAAAATGATGAATTTTATTAATATTGTGATAATTCGTTGTCGTATTTGAAACTAGTATATTTACAAGGAGGAAAAAATGAAAAAAAGAAGCTTATTGTTTATCTGCATATTGGCTGTTTGCTGTTTTGCGCTGGCAGGCTGCGGAGATAAAACCGATGACCCGTTAAAAGTAAGCTGCAATAACGGCATGATGGTAGGTCAGGCAGAGGAGGGGATAATATCGTTTTTGGGAGTTCCTTATGCTGAGGCGCCGGTAGGAGAGTTGAGATGGAAGGCTCCTGTACCTGCAGCAGACAGTGACGAAGAAATCATCTGTGATGATTTCGGATATACTGCATTGCAGTATGAATGGCCGACAGAGCCGGCATCATATGAAGAAAAAAGCGAGGATTGTCTTACACTCAACATATGGAAATCAGAAGAAGCCTCAGATGAGCCAAAAGCTGTAATGGTTTGGTTCCATGGCGGATCACACGCTTGGGGAGGAACTGCTGACCCTATGTATAATGGTGAGAATTTTGTTAAAGCTCACCCTGAGGTTATTCTTGTAACGGCAAACTATAGGCTTGGTATGATGTCATGGGCTGATTTTACACAGATTCCAGGCGGCGAGGAGTATACAGACTTAAACCTTGGAATAAGAGATCACCTGTGTGCGCTTGAATGGGTACAAAAAAATATCGAGCAGTTTGGCGGAGATGCAGGTAATGTAACAATATTCGGTGAATCAGCAGGAGGTATGTCAACAGCAGATCTTTTAGTATCGCCTATGTCAGAGGGGCTTTTTAATAAGGTTATAATACAGAGCGGTGGGCTTACTGTTTCTCCAAAATCAGAGGGCACTGCAGAGGCGCAGGAATTTGCTGATGTGATTATGGAGGCCTCCGGCTGCAAAAATATGGACGAATTAAACGCCCTGACTACAGAGGAGCTGCTTGCGCTAGATGACGAATATGGCCTTGGCGATTATTCCTGCGGTTCATATTCTGATGGAGTGGTTATCCCATATGAAGAAGATTTAGAAGCTGCGTTTCAAAGTGCAGCAGACAGAGGCGTCAAGCTTATGCTTGGAGCTAATGGCGACGAATGGAATTATTTTATGACAGATTCTGATGGTGAAACAAACGACGAAAAGTTTGAAAACTGGAAAGCAGGCATGGACGAAATCTGGGAAGCATATTATGGTGATAACAAGGACGCCATGGATAAATTCTATGAAATACAAAGCAAGGATATAGCAGAAGAATATGCCAAAGATGAAAATGTAAAAGATGCACTTATTAAATCATCGTTTATTACAGAAACATGGAGACTATATCATACAGAAATTGCGGATATATTTTCTGATTTCGGAGGCGAGACCTACATGTATTATTGGGACGTACCTTCTACATCAGAAGAATATTACAAGAGCGCTTGTCATGCAATAGAGCTTGCGTATGTATTTAACAATCTGCAGGATACTATTTATTGCGGAGATAATCCTGACAAGGCCACTGCACAAAAAGCGCATAGCGCATGGGCAAGCTTTGCGACAGCAGGTAATCCATCAATATCAGAAGCAGAATGGACTGCATATGATTCAAAAGCAAGGGAGACTATGATGATAACTCTTGATGGGTGGACTATGCAGGCAGATCCATACAGTGAAGTAAGAAAACTGGTTACAAAAGTAGATGCGGATATTCTATAACTAGACGGCGCATACATAAACCCCCTCAGGAAACTGTTGACCTGAGGGGATTTTAGTACGAGTGCTAGGATAGCCTCGGCAGACTCCATTCAAAGTGTGAAGCAAGGAGTCTTACAGCTATAATGAAGCCTGTTGCAGCCAGCATGGCTATATACCTGCCGGCAAATAGTCTGAGCAGGCAAAACAAAACAGCGCCGGCAATAGAGGCTGTAGCATAGATATGCTTTACAAATATATCGGGGGTGTTTCCAGCCATTATATCCTTCAAAAGCCCTCCGCCTACACCAGTTACAACGCCTACAAATACAGGCAGGAACAGTCCCGCGTCAGGAGTTGTCTCAAAGGCTCTCATGGCGCCTGAAACTGTAAATATGCCAAGACCGATAGAGTCTGTAACAAGCATCAGGATACTGCTTCGTGAAACAAAATTCCTGACAGCAGGGATAAATATTATGAAGCAGGTTATTATAGCTGTTATTGCATAGATAGGGTTCTGAAACATTGCAGGCGGCGTAGCCCCCAGAATTATATCCCTCAGGACGCCGCCTCCTACAGCTACACTGAGGCCTAATATACATACTCCAAAAATATCCATGTTTTTTCTGATGCCGGTAAGGGCACCTGATACTGCAAAAGCGGCAGCTCCTATAAGCTCAAGAATAAGAATGAAAATGTCCATAAAAATATTATCTCCTTTCGGGCATTAAAAAACAGAGAGGATTAAAATTTAATCTTCTCTGTCTGTTTACCTGAAAGAGTTACTTCGTCGGTGACTGCGCTTTCCAGAGCCGGTCGGAATACGGTCCTTTTGCCTGAGAGTATTACACCTTCGGCGGCTCTAAAAAGCTCTCTCCCGAATTCGTCATTCCTGAAGCTATTTTATCATCTGTTTTAAAAACAGGCAAGCCCTTATTTCACAAGGCTGTTTACGGCTTTAATAAGAGCATCAACTTCTTCATCTGATGTAGCCCATGATGTTACAAATCTTACCGCAGCCTTAGTGCCATCAATGGGCTCCCACATCTCAAAGGCAAATTCCTTTTCAAGCCCCTTAATCATATTGTTATCAAGCACAGGGAATATCTGATTTGTAGGCGAGTCGATAAAGAGCGGAATACCCGCAGTCTTTAATCCCTCAGACAGCTTTTGAGCAGTTCTGTTGGCGTTTTCGGCCAGTCTGAAATACAGATTGTCTTTGAACAGAGCGGCAAACTGCACGCCTAAAAATCTGCCCTTTGCAAGCATGCCGCCTTTCTGCTTGATATGATATCTGAAATCACTTTTAAGAGCATCATTTAATATTACAAGAGCCTCTCCGAACATCGCTCCGTTTTTAGTACCGCCTATGTAAAAAGCATCGGTAAGCTGTGCGATATCCTCAAGTGTCAGGTCGCAGGACTTAGCCATAAGACCGCAGCCCAGTCTGGCGCCGTCCATATACATATACAGATTATATCTGTCGCAGATTTCCCTAAGCTCTGTAAGCTGCTTCTTTGTGTAGACAGTACCGAGCTCAGTGCTTTGAGAAATATACACAAGACGCGGCTTTACCATATGCTCATCTGTGTGCGATTTTATAACTTTCTCGATTTCGGCAGGGGAAACAAGACCGTCTGCTGACGGCACAGCTATTACCTTGTGGCCGGTAGACTCTATGGCTCCTGTTTCGTGAACATTGATGTGTCCTGTGTATGCGGCAATGGCAGCCTCGTGAGGTCTTAAAAATGCTGAGATGGCTGTGAGGTTGACCTGTGTTCCTCCCACCAGCAGATGAACTGCCGCATCGCTTCTGCCGATTTCCTTTTTAATTATACCGGCAGCCTCGTCGCAGAATTTATCCTCTCCGTAGCCGGGAGTGTGCACCATATTTATATCAGCCATAGCCCTGAAAACCTCAGGGCAGGCTCCCAGTGTGTAATCGGATTTAAAATATATCATAAGAAAACTCCTTTTGTTTAATCTGCCTCTAATTATATCATATGAGAATATTGTTTCAAATTCCTTTATTTCTGACCGTAAAAAATGTATAATTGAATAGCAATGTTTGAAACTGTTAAGAAAAGAGGTCAATATGAATTTCTATACTGTTGATTATATAGACGATAAACTTATGATTTTAGATCAGACAAAGCTTCCGGGGCAGGAAATATACATCGAGCTTGCAGCTAAAGAGGATGTCTGGGATGCCATATACAAACTCAAAGTGAGAGGAGCTCCCGCAATAGGAGTTGCCGCGGCGCTGGGACTGTTTGTTTCTGTCAGAGATACAGAGTCTGATTTTGAGAATGTGTTTAAGCAGACAAAGGACTATCTGGCATCATCAAGACCCACAGCGGTAAATCTGTTCTGGGCGCTTTCCAGAATGGACAGGAAATATGAAGAGGTAAAGCATCTTGCTTTAGCCGAAATCAAGAAGGCGCTGCTTGACGAGGCCCTTGCCATAATGGAGGAGGACAGGGATTTCTGCCATGGAATGGGCGAAAACGGACTTACGCTTCTTAAACCCGGAATGGGCATACTTACACACTGCAATGCGGGAGCGCTGGCAACAGCAGGCATAGGCACCTGCCTTGCGCCGATTTATCTGGGAAACGAAAGAGGATATAGCTTCAAGGTGTATGCGGATGAAACAAGACCTCTGCTGCAAGGCGCAAGACTGACCTCATGGGAGCTTTCAAAATCGGGAATAGATGTAACTCTCATATGCGACAATATGGCTTCCTCTGTTATGAAAGAGGGAAAAATAGACGCTGTTGTGGTAGGCTGCGACCGTATGGCGGCAAACGGCGACGGAGCCAACAAGATAGGCACATCGGGAGTGGCGATACTTGCAAAGGAATACGGCATACCGTTCTATATGTATGTGCCGTCATCGACCATTGACCTTGACACCCCGTCAGGAGAGGATATCGTAATTGAACAGAGAAATCCGGAGGAGATATACAGAATGTGGTATGAAACCCCTATGGCTCCTGACGGAATTAAAACATACAATCCGGCATTCGACGTGACAGATCACAGATATATAACGGCTGTTGTCACCGAAAAGGGCGTGGTATATCCGCCGTTTGACGTGAACCTTAAGAAGCTGTTTGAATAAATTTAAGCGATATAGCGGTCTTAACCTTAAAAAATATGTGAAATCAGAAGCGATATTTGATATAATTAGTGGGTTGAGTATGAATACCGGTGAAACAAGAGGTAAAAAATGAGCTATAAAGTAAAACTGAAAACATTTGAGGGTCCCTTTGACCTTCTTGTATATCTCATTGAAAATGCCAGAGTGGATATATATGATATAGCTATTTCTGAAATTACGGATCAGTATATGGCGTATCTTGAGGAAATGCAGAAGCTTGATGTGGCTGTGGGCAGCGAATTTATGGTACTTGCCGCAAACCTCATAGATATCAAGACAAAGATGCTGCTTCCTAGATTAAATGAGGATGGGCAGGAGATTACCGAAGAAGATCCGAGAAGCCAGCTGGTCGAAAAAATCCTTGAGTACAAGAGATTTAAGCAGATATCGCAGATGCTCTCCGAATATGAGGAGGAGAACTCTCATATTTACGAGAAGCCAAAAGAGGATATTTCCGAATATCTTGAGCAGCCTGACGAGTATCTCAGCCTTGAAATAGGGCAGTTTGTAAATGCCTTTAATCTGTTTCTCAGCAAGAAAAAAAGAGTTGAAGATGTCAGACGCCATTATGTCAGAATTGAAAGAGAGCGTGAAAGCACCGAAAACAGAATGGCATTTATAAAAAATCTGTTCAGGATGAGAAATACCCGTACAGTTCCTTTCAGCGACCTTGTTGTTGACAAGGAGGACAAATACGATGTGGTTCTGGCATTTACATCTGTGCTTGAGATGAGCAAGGCAAGGATTGTCAGGGCGGATCAGCAGAAGATGTACGGAGAGATTATGATTACAAAATTAGAGGAGGGCTCTGATGACAAGTAAAAAAACAATGAAATCAGCATTTGAATCTATGATGTTTGTATGGGGAGAGCCACTCGATGTCAAGCTTGCAGCAGAGGTGTTCAATATGAACCCCAAAGACGCCTATGACTGCTTTAAGGAGCTGCAGGAAGAATATGAGCAGGAGGCAAGAGGCATACGCATAAGAGAGATAAACAAAAGCTTTCAGTTTGTAACGGATATAGATAATGCAGAATACATAGAAAGACTCTGCACACCTGTCAAGGTTAAAAGACTTTCCCAGTCTGCGCTGGAGGTGCTTGCAATAATCGCATATAAGCAGCCTGTAACCAAGGGTGAAATCGAAAGCATCAGAGGCATCAGAGCCGACAGGGTTGTAGACGGCCTTATAGCCAAGGAGCTTGTAGAGGAAAAAGGCAGGTCGGACAGAATAGGCAGACCCATACTCTACGGTACAACGGATACATTTCTGAAACACTTCGGCTTCAAATCTTTAAAAGAGCTTCCGGAGATCGAGGATATAGAGGCTGCAATGGAGGGCGAGGCTCCTGAAGACGAGCTTGATATGCAGCAGATATCAATAGACATATGAATACATACGGTCCGCATTTTTGATGCGGGCTGTTCTTTTTTTGACCCGGCGGCATAAATTGGAGATATGAAGAAAAATAGATTTAAAAAGAATTACAGAATTGCAACCGCCGCTTATGCCTTTGTGCTGGTGGTGGCGCTGATTGTTTCATCAGCATCGGGACTTCCCGAAAACAGCAGCCTGAGCGCCGTAATGACAGGGAATATAGCGGCGCCTCAGGTTTCTGCCGCGCAGGCGATACTTACAGACGAGAACGGAAAAGTTTTATACGAAAAAAACAGCAGTCAGAGAGCATATCCTGCAAGCACCACCAAAATACTCACCTGTATTACGGCCCTTGATATAATGGAGGAAATTAAAGCGGATATAGACCAGACGGTTACGGTTCCAAAGGAGGCTGCCGGAGTTGAGGGCTCCTCTGTATATCTCAAAGCAGGCGAGCGTATAACCTTTAAAGACCTGCTTTATTCGGCCATGTTAAGGTCGGGAAACGATGCGGCAACAGCCATAGCCGTAATAGCGGGAGGAAATGAAGCCGAGTTTGTAAGGCTTATGAACAAAAAGGCCTCCGAAATCGGCTGCACAAATTCAAGCTTCATAAATCCAACGGGACTGTTTGACGAAAACCACTACACAACAGCTGCCGATATGGCTAAGATTGCGGCATACGCCATGAAAAACCATACTTTCAGGCAGATAGCCTCGGCAGAGGAATATACGGCAAAGAGGCAGGCTTTTGCTGTAACACAAAGCACTGGTAAGGAATATATAGAATACAGAATGTATAATAAAAACAAGACAGTCCACGAATACGAGGGGGCAACAGGTATAAAAATCGGATATACCAAAGCCTCCGGCAGAACACTGGCAGCATCGGCTGCAAGGGGCGAGTGTGAGGTGATTGCAGTTGTAATGGCAGCCCCGGACTGGTTTAATGATGCATACAGGCTGATGGACTACGGGTTCGGACTTCTTGGGGAGGAGTGAGTAACCTGAAATATGGTTGTATAGATGCGGGCACAGAAAACTGCCCCTGCTCTCTTGCAGAAACAGGCAACTGTATTTACTGCAGCAGACTGGCGGGAAAAGACTATTGTGACTGTGACTGGAGAGGCGTGTGCGTATTTAATGAATACCGCCAGAACGGAGAAAAAATACGGGCGGCAAGAGATGAATTCACAGCCCGGATAGCAGACAGGAAACAGTACACTGAGGACCTTTATACTCTGGTGCTTGATACAGGTACGGGATTTGCAATAAAAGCCTCTGCGCCGGGCAGCTTCATTTCGGTAAAAAAACCGGAATGTTCAGGCTGGTACAGTATGCCGGTATCAGTTATACGAAGCGATACGGAAAACGGATATATACATATTGCGGTAAAAAAAATATCTGCCAAAAGCAAAAGGGTACTTGAAGAGGGCGAAATGCTTTCGGTAAGAGGAGTGTTCCGAAACGGTATAATAGGGCTTGGAGAGGCTGCAAAGGCAAAGGGGCCTGCGGCAGTAGTATCAAAGGGCATAGGTTTTGCTTCCGCGGCGCACTTTGTAAATTCATACCCCGACAGCAATATGTATATTGATACGGATAAAATCTGTCAGGAGCTTGTCAGGGATTATCTGCCTCAGGGCTTCAGAGGCAGACTTAAATATGTAAACCTCAACGAGGAAAAACAGGATATAGCAAAGGAGCTTGAAAGCTATAGCTGCGCGGTTATAGCGGCATCGGAATACTTTACGGAGTTTTTCAGGGCAAACTGCGGAGAGAAACTGCGTCTTGCGGTTCTGAACAACTACAACATATGCTGCGGAGAGGGAATATGCGGCGCCTGCTGCGACAGCGGCGGCAACAAAATGTGTAAATGCTGCGGCATACAGGGCGGATTTTAAAGGAAAAGAGATGAATTCAGCGACCGTTTTAATATGTTAAGGAACTTACACTCGCTGCAAGATCATCAAAGACTGCAAAGGGAAACATTCGTATTAAGGTTGCTTCCATAACAGATGAAAACGGAAACCCTGTAGACTTATCAGAGCTTAAAGCTAAAGGCAATACAGTTAAGTACAAATTCTACAGATCGGAAAAGAAAGCAGCTGAATACGGCGCAAGAATTGAAAAAGACACTGATAACAACTCATATATCAACAACACAGGTAAGAAAGGCGCCAAGTATTTCTACAAGGTAAGAGTTATGGTATATGACTCAAACGGTAAACTTGCTGCAAAGAGCGAACTTAAGCAGTGCAAATATGCGACAAGAATATGGAGTAAATAACTGACTGAAACAAGGCAGGTCTATATTTCATAGTTAACAAGTAAATTAAGTAATACCAGGCAGACAATCTACTGAATTAAGGCAGATTGTCTGTTTGCTTATATTTCTGTTTTTAATTTTTGCCATTTGCCAAATGCGTATAGATGTGGTATAGTTAATTGGTTAAACATATTTTTAAATGGTGAACTTATGGAAAAAATAATACGCACTGAAAATTTAATATTTCAATATCCTGCAGATGAGGACGTTAAACCCGAGCCTGCGGTTAAAGATATAACCATAGAGATTGAAAAGGGCAGTTTCACAGCAATAATAGGCAGAAACGGCTCCGGCAAATCAACTATTGCCAAGACCTTTAATGCGCTGCTGCTTCCGACATCGGGGGCAGTATATGTCAAAGGATATGATACAAAAGATGCGGACAGGCTGTGGGATATAAGACAGACTGCCGGTATGGTGTTTCAGAACCCCGACAATCAGCTGGTTTCATCTATAGTAGAGGATGATGTTGCTTTCGGTCCCGAAAACATCGGTATCAAATCTGAGGAAATCAGATGCATAGTAGACGAAGCGCTGTTTTCTGTCGATATGTATGATTTCCGCAAAAAAGCGCCTCATATGCTTTCAGGCGGACAGAAGCAGAGAATAGCCATAGCCGGAGTAATAGCGATGAAGCCGGAGTGCATCATATTTGATGAGCCGACAGCTATGCTTGACCCCAAAGGGCGCAGTGAGGTTATGAATATCATCAGGAAGCTTCACAGCGAGGGAATTACAATAATCCTCATAACTCATTTTATGGAGGAGGCTGCGGATGCAGACCGCATAGTTATTATGAACAGCGGCAAAATCGTAGCGGACGGTACGCCTCAGGAGGTCTTTTCAGACAGAGAGGCTATTGAAGCGGCAGGACTCAGAGTGCCTATGGCGGCAGACATTGCAGATGCCCTCAGAGGCAAAGGTATAGATATACCTCAGGGGATTATAGATACAGAGGAGTTAGTAAGAGCGATATGTCAGTTAAAGTAGAGAACCTAACACATATATATAACGAGGGTCTGCCTCACGAGTCGGTTGCGGTGCAGGACGTCAGCTTTTCCATAGAGGACGGACAGATAGCGGGGATAATAGGTCATACCGGTTCGGGCAAATCCACGCTGGTGCAGCATTTAAACGGACTTATCAAGCCAAAGACAGGCAGCATATATATAGATGGAGAAAACATCTGTGACGGCAAGACTGTAATGCGTGAGATACGCAAAAAAGTGGGGCTGGTATTTCAGTATCCGGAATATCAGCTTTTTGAGGAGACGGTATTTAAAGACGTTGCTTTCGGACCTAAGAATATAGGGCTTGCGGACGAGGAACTTGAGGACAGAGTAAGAGAAGCCATAGAACTTGTGGGACTTGACTATGAGCAGATTAAGGACAAGTCACCCTTTGACCTTTCCGGAGGACAGAAGCGAAGAGTCGCTATAGCAGGAGTAATAGCGATGAAGCCTAAGGTTCTGATACTCGATGAGCCGACGGCGGGACTTGACCCCAAGGCTCACAGAGATGTGCTTGATATGATAATCCGAGTACACGAGCACGAGAACAATATTACCATAATGGTTTCTCACAATATGGAGGATATAGCTTCAATGTGCGACAAGGTTATAGTTATGGACAGAGCCCATGCGGTAATGGAGGGCACGCCTGAAGAGGTCTTTGCAAGAAGAGCAGAGCTCAAACAGATGGGACTTGCAGCTCCGCCTGTTACGGAGCTTATAGATATGTTAAATGACAGGGGATTTAAGCTTGACGGCAATATCCTGACAAGAGATAAGGCGGTCGAAGAAATATACAAGGCAATCAGAGGAAATATAAATGCTTAGAGATATAACACTGGGACAGTACTACCCCGGCAATTCGTGGGTGCACAGTCTTGATGCACGAATAAAAATAATAGCGACAATAGTATATATAGTGGCGCTGTTCATAGTTGATAACTTTTACGGCTTTATAATATCGGCGGCGGCTCTCGGAGCTGTGATAGCGGTGTCAAAGGTGCCGCTGAGGTTCATACTCAGAGGACTCAAGCCCGTATTTATAATAATCATATTTACGTTTGTCTTAAATCTGTTTATGGTTAAGGGCGATGTTATATGGAGTCTTGGATTTCTTCATATTACAAGACAGGGCGTCAGAACCGCGGTATTTTTAGGCATCAGACTGGTACTGCTGATAATCGGTTCGTCAATGCTTACTCTTACCACCAAGCCTATAAGCCTGACTGACGGTATCGAGAAGCTGCTTTCTCCAATGAAAAAGATAGGAGTGCCTGCGCATGAACTTGCGATGATGATGACTATAGCGCTCAGATTTATCCCTACGCTGCTTGAGGAAACTGACAAGATAATGAAAGCTCAGCAGGCGAGGGGGGCCGACTTTGAAAGCGGCAATCTGATACGCAGAGCCAAGAGCCTGATACCTATACTTGTTCCCCTGTTTATAAGTGCTTTCAGGATAGCTTCGGAGCTTGCCATGGCAATGGAGGCAAGATGCTACAGAGGCGATGAGGGCAGAACAAGAATGAATGAAATGAAACTTGAGGGAAGAGATGCGGTGGCAGGTCTGCTGCTGGCGGCATTTCTTGCGGCAACAATTGCAGAGGCGGTAATTCTTTAATGAGACAGAGAAACATTAAAAACCTTGAAGAAAAAATAAATGCGGCAAAAGAATCTCTGGTTGAAAACCCGGATAATATGAAAGGCAGATGGAGAGAACTGTTTGAAACATCCGGCGGAGAGCTGGCGCTCGAAATAGGCTGCGGCAAGGGACAGTTCATAATATCTCACGCGAAAGCAAACCCGCAGAATATGTATCTTGCGATAGAGGGTCAGAGAAACGTGCTTCTGAGAGGACTTCAGAAAGCCAAGGCAGAGCAGCTCAAAAACGTTATGTTCTTTGCAAAGTATATAGACGATGCAAATGATTTATTTGAAAAGGGTGAGATTGATAAGATTTATCTTAATTTCAGCGACCCGTGGCCAAAGGACAGGCACGCCAGAAGAAGACTGACTCACAGGGACAGACTCAAAACATATTTTGATGTTCTCAAAGAGGATGGTGTTATAGAGTTTAAAACCGACAATGACCCGCTGTTTGAATTTTCAATGGAGGAAATCAGAGAGTCAGGCTATGAAATACTGGAATACACAGAGGATCTGCACAACTCGGAGTACGAGTCGAAGTATACGACTACCGAATATGAAGACAGGTTCAGTGCAGGCGGCAAAAATATAAATTATGTTAAATTTAAAAGAAATACTGCTTCGGAGTAATATCTGGGCAGTATTTTTTATAGCAGGCGTAGGACGTGCCGCCGTTGCAGAGGATAGCGACCCTGCCTGTAACGGCAAGAATCCGCTCCAAATCGGCAGGCTCCACATTTTTAATGCTGCTGTCACTGCTCCCGATGATATCACAGCTATGAATCACATCATGCAGAGCTATATGGTTGCGCAGCAGCAGTGCCTTCTTTTCCTCGATGCTTTGGGGAACCCTCTCGCCCGTCACTGCTGCAAGCATTTTCCAGAAGCGATTCTGCGGATGTCCGTAATAAAAGCCAACCTCACGAGATTTCTTAGAGGGGGCTGTCCCCAGAATCAGCACCCTGCAATCTGCATCGCAGACGGGGGCAAATTCCTGCGTCACTCGCTCCCAGTGCTTTTCGTTTTTTTCGGTTTTCGCTGTTTTCTCCTTCTTCATGCAATCAGTCCTCTTTCAGCCAGCTTGCCGCATCCAGTGCGTGATAGGTAATCAGGATGGAGGCACCTGCGCGCTTCATGGCAATCAGATTTTCCATAACAATCCGCTTTTCCTCTATCCAGCCCTGCTGTGCCGCCGCCTTCACCATGGCATACTCGCCGCTGACGTTATAGACGGCAATGGGTAAATCAAAGCGATTTGCCGCCGCTTCGACCACATCCAGATACGCAAGGGCAGGCTTGATGATATAAAAATCTGCTCCCTCCTCGATATCGTCTGCAATTTCACGCAGGGCTTCCTTTTTATTGCAGACATCCATCTGATAGGAGCGTCTGTCCCCAAACTGCGGTGCGGAATGTGCCGCATCCCGAAAGGGGCCGTAATAGCCGGAGGCAAATTTCGCGCTGTACGCCATGATGGGGATATGCAGAAGGCCCGCTTCATCCAGAGCATGACGAATTGCCGCCACGCGCCCGTCCATCATATCCGAAGGGGCGATGATATCCGCACCTGCCTGCGCGAGCGTGACGCTCATTTTCGCCAGAAGGGGCAGGGTTTCATCATTTAAAATATGCTCTCCCTCAACTAAGCCGCAATGCCCATGCGAGGTATATTCGCAAAGGCAAACATCCGCAACCACAAGCAGAGAGGGATACTTCTTTTTGATATGGCGAATGGCTCTCTGGGTGATGCCGTCCGGAGCATACGCCTGCGAGCCGACCGCATCCTTTTCCTTGGGAATCCCGAAAATCAACACACCTGCAATGCCGCTTGCCGCCACCTCTGCGAGCATTTCATCCATGCGGTCAACGGAATATTGGAACACGCCCGGCATAGAAGGAATCGGATTTTTGATATTCTCCCCTTCTATCACAAAAACGGGGTAAATCATCTCCTCTGCGGAAATTCTGGTTTCGCGCACCAACCTTCGCATGGCTTCTGAACCGCGCAGTCTTCTGAATCTTCTCATTTGTCCGTCTCCTTTTCGGTTGTTTTTGTTTTGCTTGCTTCTTCCAAAATCACCTCTATGATGCCATCCACATTGAAGGTCTGCGCCGTCAGAGCAGGAAAATCCCCATAGGACGCAAGCGTTTTGGCGGTGGAGGTACCGATGCAGACCGCCGTTGTGCCTTGGGGCATTGTGCCGCCCTGTGCAAAAAAGCCGCGCACGCCTGAGCCGCTCGCAAAGGTGATAAAATCCATTTCCTTGGCTGCTTCATGGGCAAAGCGGCGTTTTTCGGCATCAATGGCAATATCATATAATTTTACATCTGTGTATTGCTTCTTTTCTTTTGCTAAAATCTCCGTCAGGACAGGAGAACCCTGCGCCGCACGGAGAATCAGAATTTTTTCATCCGCACCGACTACACTGCAAAGCCCCTTCGCAAGGCTTTCCACATCGTAGGTTTTGGGGAGAAAGGCGGGATAAATGCCGCGCTTTTCCAGAGCGGCGGCTGTGCCTGTGCCGATGACGGCAAACCGCAGCTGCGCCAGTGTGCGGATGTCGATTCTCCGCTTTTGCAGCGCTTGAAAAAAAATTTCAACCCCGTTAGGGCTTGTGAATACCGCCCATGTATCGGCAGTGATGCTCTGCAATGCCTGTTCTAAGGCTTCATTTTCCCAATCGGGGACAAGGGTGGCATAATCCAGCTCCGTGACAGTCGCACCCAATTCCTCTAAGCGGTTCCTGAG
>URGK01000007.1 GCA_900547295.1 uncultured Eubacteriales bacterium | reverse complement strand
TGTTCTCAGCTGTTCCAGAAGTACAACCGAGTTTTTGCTTAATCCGTTTCCTGCTGCATCTATTGATACGTGAGTAGGCAGCTGCGCTTTGTGTTTCTGTGATGTCACAGCCGCAACTATTATTGTCGGGCTGTATTTGTTGCCTACATTATTCTGCACTACCAGTACGGGTCTTACCCCGCCCTGTTCAGAGCCTATTACCGGACTTAAATCAGCGAAATAAAGATCTCCTTTTTTCACTATCAAGTCCTATTCACCTCTGTTTAATAAACTTACTGACTGATGATGTCTTTTATGGCTCTTGAGGCATATTCCGCAATGTCTGACGCTGTAATGCCCCACTGGCCCATTGCATCTGCGGCCATATCTCCCGCAAGACCGTGTATATATACACCGCAGGCTGCCGCATCAAAGCTGCTGTAGCCCTGCGCTGCCAGAGATGCGATTATTCCTGTAAGCGTATCTCCTGAGCCTGCTGTTGCCATTCCGGGATTCCCTGTAGTATTAGTATATGATTTCTCTCCGGCAGATGCCACTATGGTACCTGCGCCTTTGAGAACAGCCGTTGCGCCTGTAAGCTCCGAAAGCTTCTCCGCAATCTCTTCGCGCCCTGCGGGCATAATGTCAAGAAGCCTTGCCGCCTCGCCCATATGAGGCGTTATAACTATATCGGCACTGCTTGTCCGCATATCCTCAAAGAGATCTGCCGCCGCAACGGTGTTTAATCCATCCGCATCTATTACTACGGTTTTTTTGTATTCTTTAAGTATTTTTCTGATTATCTGTGTATTCTCCGCATCAACTCCGATTCCCGGACCTACTGCTACGGCATCATATATGCCAAAGTCCGTTTCAGGGCTTCGCAGAACACATATGGCCTCGGGAACAGATATCTGCACTACAGGAAACACCTCTTCGGGAATGCTCACATATACAAGCCCCGCGCCTGCCCTGAATGCACCTTTTGCACACAGCACCGCGGCGCCTGTCATAGCCCTGCTTCCTGCAATAATCAGAACTCTGCCGCACTGTCCTTTATGTATGTCCTGCGGCCTTTTTCTGATTATATTATTTACATATTCTTTTGTTATTAAACATCTGTTGTCCATTTTTTATACGTTTGTCAGCATTAATGATGCTATTGCAAAATAAGTTACAACCGAAATCATATCAGATAAAGATGTAAGCAGAGGATTTGCAACCAGCGCAGGGTCTATGCCCAGTTTTTTGGCCGCCATAGGAATAAGTCCTCCCAGCATCTTGGCAATTATAACGATTATGACAAGCGACAGATTTATAATCACCGCCGTCGTAATATCAACCCGGTCTATTACCAGCACTTTGATGAAGTTAATGCTTGCAAGCACCAGACATATGCCTATGCTTATCCGAAATTCTTTCCATAAAATCTTGAAAACATCATCTGTATCGAGGTCGCCTACAGCAATACCTCTGGTTACAAGGGTTGCCGCCTGATTGCCGGCATTTCCCGATGTACCCATAAGAAGCGGTATGTAACATACCAGCGTAGGCGTAAGCATATCCTCAAAGGCTCCGAGAATTCCACCTGTTATCATAGCCGTAAACATCATAAGTGTAAGCCACATAATTCTGCTCTTGATATGACCCCACACGCTTATGTCAAGATATTCCCTGTCATCATCATCGCTTAATACGCCGGCCATTCTCTCGATATCCTCTGTAGCCTCCTCTTCGATGACATCCATAATATCATCGACCGTAACAATTCCCACAAGTCTGCCCTCGTTGTCCACAACAGGGATTGCAAGAAAGCCGTATTTCATAAACGCATCTGATACCTCCTCCTGGTCATCATACACGTTCACATCCACAAAATCAGTGTGCATCAGATCTGAAATCAGAGCATCATCATCGGATATAACAAGGGTTCTCAGGGAAACTATTCCCTCCAGCTTCCTGCCGCCTGATTTAACGTAGCAGGTATACACTGTTTCTGAATCCATACCCTCATTTTTGATGTGCTTAAGCGCTTCTCTGACAGTCATACTTCCCTGCAGACTTATATATTCAGGCGTCATCAGCGAGCCTGCGCAGTCATCGGGATAGTTCAGAAATGTATTTATGAGCTTTCGCTCCGCCTTGGTGGATTTTTCGAGAATTTTATCAACTATATTGGCAGGAAGCTCTTCAAGTACGTCAATCTTATCGTCAAAGTCAAGCTCGTCTATGATATATGACAGCTCCACGTCCGTAATGCCGTTGATGATGTCTTTCTGGTCGTCAATAGTAAGGTATGAAAACACCTCTACGGACATATCCTTTGGCAGCATGCGGAATATGACTATGGCGATTTTTATTCCCAGTTCTTCTATTATTTCTTCAAGTATTTCGGCTGCGTCAACGCCATTGTTTTTGAGAATTTCTTCTCTGGCACTTCTGTACTGTCTGTTTTCAAGCAGCTCTATTATTTCTTCTACAGTATCGTCAAAAGTCTTTTCTTCTATGTCCATTGAGCCTCCTCCTTTCGTGCTGTATTCATCATAATATTATACATCAGATTATCTCGCTTTGGCAATATATTATTCCATTGCATCGAGGATACTTTCTTCGGGTACAACAACATAGCTGTCAGGCACCTGGCCAAGTATTACGGTTTCTGCCACAAGTACCGTATTTGTAACCGTTATCTCCCTGTCTGTAAACGGCGCAAGCATTTTGATGCTGCTTTTTATCACAGCATAAATTTTGTATTTTGTCTGGTTTATACCCTGCTCTTCAAGCTCTGTTTTAAACTGTGTTTCGGATACTGAAAGCGGCACGATTTTAAGGTTGAAATACGGACCTTTCTGCGAAAGAATTCTGCTTCCCAGAAGCGAGCCTGCCGAAACCTTTATTTCCGTCGGCTCTATCTTTGAATAATTATCCTGGAGCCTCAGCATAAGCTTTGACATAAGTGAATTTATTCTGCGGGTGTCGGACTGAACCATACAGATATTGCCCTGCTCATCTGTTTTGACTATGAGCAGGTTTTCCATATCGTCAAATTCCTCAAAGTTCTCATTTATTGTCCTGTTTACTATTCTGTTTACGACAGCCTTGGCCTTGACCTCTCCTATGGCTTCCATATTTGGTCCCACCTTGCCCTTAACGCATACCCAGCAGCAGATAAGTGCGGCAATGATAAATACAAGTCCCGTAATTATCATTATTCTGCCTGTCATATGTACCCTTTTCAATAAAAAACACCCCCTGCCGCAATATAATATGCGGCAGAGGGCGTATGTGTTACAAAGCTCTAGTACAGTTTCATATCGTCCTTGCTGATTTCTTCAATGAATTTATCATTCAATATTCTGATGAAAGTTCCTTTCATTCCGAGAGATCTTGATTCGATTACACCTGCACTTTCAAGTTTACGAAGCGCGTTTACTATAACTGATCTTGTGATACCGGATCTGTCTGCAATCTTGCTTGCTACCAGCAGACCCTCATTGCCATCAAGTTCTGAGAATATCTGCTCAACAGCTTCGATTTCTGAATATGACAGCGTGCCTATAGCCATCTGTACAACGCTTCTCTTTCTTTCTTCTTCTTCCTCTTCGATGGATTTCTGTCTCTGAATTTCAAGACCTACTACTGTAGCTCCGTATTCTCCCAGTACAAGATCCTCGTCTGTAAATATGTTGTCATATCTTGTGAGGATAAGTGTTCCCCATCTCTCGCCGCCGCCAAGAATAGGAATTATAGTGTGAAGCTTGTTTGAGGTATCGTAATCATATTTGAATATCTCCAGGGCTTCTTCGCCTGTAAGATTTGCCTTGGTGTCAACGACCTTGAGCAGTGCGTCGTTGTATTCCATAGGAAATCTCTCAACTCCTGTTTCGGGATCGTCTACAGTAGGGCTGTCCTCTTCAATTTTGTAATGTACTGCTATGACCTTGCCTCTCTTGTTTGCAATATACACATTGGCATCCATAAGGTCGCTTAAAATTTCGCAAAGCTCATTAAATGAAAAAGCTCCTGTGGTACTTTCCTGAAGCAGCCAGTTAAGCTTTCTTACTTTAGTTAAAATCTGTTCCATCTATTTAGTCCTCCACTATTAATATATTGCTTTTTTATCACACGCCTAATTATATACTATTTTTTTGTTTGTAGCAACAATGATTTTGATTTTTCTAAAAAGTTTTTACTATGCAGACAATTAAAACAAACTTGTTCATTTTTTAAAACGTAATTAACTTTTTTGCTGTATGTATACTTTGTACAAAAAAGAGCAATTCTCATCGAAACTGCTCTGTCAGACAATTTCTATCATATACGTGTTTCGGTTTCCACAGGAATTTTAATGTGATAATCTAGGCTTTTATCTGTTTTTTACATATGATCATACACAAAAAGGGCGCGCCGCTCTGACGGTCTGTTTCCGTCAGGCGACATGCCCCCATATTTACAGCACTATGCATATAAAGAAATCTCTGCCCTCGTCGGATATCTTCTGGAGAGAATTCTGTATCTTTACCCTGATATTTTCAGGCACATTTGACAGTTTGTTTTCCATCTGCTCTGTCACCATCTCCTGCAAGGATTTACCGAATATATTGGTATCCCATATCTTTGACGGATCTGTTTCAAACTCTGTAAGCAGATATTTTATGAGGTCCTCCGACTGCGCCTCACTTCCCACCACAGGCGCAACCTCGGTGGTTATATCAGTCCGAATAATGTGCAGACTCGGCGCCTTTGCAGTCATTCGTATTCCAAACTTATTTCCCTGCCTGAAAATTTCAGGCTCCTGAAGCACCATTTCAGACAGCTTAGGCTGAACAATTCCGTAGCCTTTTTCCTCCACCTGCTTCATGGCATCTTCAAGCTTGTCATAGGCTCTCTTTGAAGCTGCAAATTCTTTGAGCAGAGCAAAAAATCTGGCGTCGTCAGGCACCTCTTCACCCAGCAGTTCCTCTACAACTCTGTAAAACAGTCCCGGTTCAAGCTCAAGATTGACCTCTGCGGCTCCGGTTCCAAGGTCCATACTGGCAATGGACACACCTGTTACAATCTCACCGTCTGCAAGCTGCGAAAGCCCTGTTTCTATATCGTCTACAATTTCAAAGCTTTCGGCCCACCTCTTTATATTTTCTATCACCGCGGCTTTTATCCAGTGGTCTATATCAACACCGTCCATAAAGCCCGGCATATTAAAGCCTATCTGGGATACAGGGAACTGATAAAGCGCGCTCTGCAAAATACCGTCAAGAGTTTCCCTGCTCATTTTCATACAGTCTACAGCCATGACAGGAACCCTGTGCTTTTCTTTCATAGCTTTTACAAGGTCTGCGGTAAATTTGCTGTCCGGCTCTGTGGAATTTACGATTACCACAAAGGGCTTGCCGAGTTCCTTTAATTCCTGTATGGTTCTGTCCTCCGCCTCTATGTAGGCCTCTCTCTTGAGGTCGCCTATGGTTCCGTCTGTCGTAACGGCAATTCCTATTGTCGAATGATCGGTTATAACTTTGCGGGTTCCTGTTTCGGCAGCCTCCGCAAATGTCATCTCCTCATCACTCCACGGAGTTCTGACCATTCTGGCCTTGCCCTCTTCCTCATGTCCCATGGCGCCGGGAACCAGATATCCCACGCAGTCCACCATTCTCACCTTGAAGCTTACATTGTGGGGAAGTGTCAGTGTAACTGCCTCTGCCGGCACAAATTTAGGCTCTGTTGTCGTTATGGTTTTGCCGCTTCCGCTCTGAGGCAGCTCGTCAAGCACCCTCTGCCTGACATAGAGATTATCCACATTAGGAAGCACCATAAGATCCATAAATCTTTTGATGAAAGTCGACTTGCCTGTTCTGACGGGGCCCACCACCCCTGCATATATGCAGCCCTGTGTTCTTTCCGCTATATTTCCGTATATATCTGAACTATTCAAAATAAAGACCTCCCCTTAGTATACTTGCTACAAGTATATTAAAGAGAGGCTGTTAATATTCTGATATTATTTAATCATTTCCGTAAATTTATCATAAACTTCCGGAAATCTTTTTTTGAGATTAACAGGCAGTCCGTCAAGCAGGAAACAGTGGCTCGTATAACCTGTTGCCGAAAGTTCTCCTGTTCCTTTTATATATACCTGATAATCATACGTCAGTCTGATACCGTTGAATTTCTTGATTTTAATGTCGATCTCAAGCTCATCACCGTATTTAAGTGAGGAATGATATTTGGCATATACGTCTACCACCGGAATGATTATTCCCATGCGTTCGATCGCATCGTAGGGAATACCTCCCTGCTCCATCATATCAAGTCTTGCTTCTTCAAACATACGAATATAGTTGGTGTGATGAACTATTGCCATCTGGTCTGTTTCATAATAGTTGACCCTGCGGCTGTATCTTTTAAACTGCATCTTCCCCTCCTAGTCCACATCTGCAATGGCCAGCTTGAGCATACCAAGCTCCAGATCATTTATTGCCATTTCCTTTACAAGATAATGCTGCAGCTTGCCTGTTGCCGTCATCGGCAGCTCCTTCACAAATTTATAGTATCTCGGTCTTTTGAAAGTCGAAAGCATCGGTGAGTGTACGCAGAATTTAGCGATTTCACCTACGGTAAGACTGTCATCCTCCGGCACGATATATGCCACAACAGCTTCTCCTCTCAGGCTGTCAGGCACGCCTGCAACTGCAGACTGATGAACTTTCGGATGTTCATTAAGCACTTCCTCAATTATCGGCGGATAGATATTCTCGCCACCTGAAATGATCATATCATCCTTACGTCCTGCTATTGTAATATACTGGTTTTTGTCCCATGTTCCAAGGTCGCCTGTATAAAGCCAGCCCTTGTAGAACTTGTTTTTTTCTTCTTCTTCGTTTTTAAAGTAGCTGTAGGAGGATTTAGGAGTACGGATTATAACTTCGCCAACTTCAACTCCGTCCTTCGCCGCAAGCTCATCAGGCTCGCTTTTGCCTTCTTCTCTGACCTTGACGATTCTTACTTCATCATCTGTACAGGAGCTTCCTGCCGTTCCTGACATCTCAGGCAGATCATACGGTCTCAGGAATGTGTTCCAGAAGGTTTCCGTAGTACCGTAGCCGTTGAATATATTAGGAGTCAGAGTTTCCTGAACCTTGATGCAGTCAGCTCTCTCAAAAGGAGAACCCATTGTAACTATACCTCTCACTGATGACAGATCAGCCTGGAATCTGCCTTGCGCACGCACAAGCATCTTCATTACAGACGGCACTCCTATAAGGAATGTGATTCCGTATTTCTCTGCGTATTTAAGGCTCAGCTGCGGCTGGAAGTTTCTCAGTATGACAACTCTGCCTCCGGCATAAAATGTCGGTGACGGTCCGCCTGAATGTATGCCGCCTCTGTGAAACCATGGAGTCATATTCATTGTAGTATCTGTAGTATTCATAGGGAAGTGCATCATCACATCATGGCATGTCAGCACCTCATTGGCATTGTTTATAGGCACTCCCTTAGGTTTACCCGTAGTTCCCGATGTATATAATCTCATAACCTCATCATATATATATGGTTTGAAATCTGTTTCAGGCTCTGCCACGGAATGTCCCGCAACATAATCCTCATATCTGATATGTCCCTGAGGCAGTTCTCCCTCGCCCGCCATTATGATAACTTCCGGTTTGTGTGAGGATATCTCAAGAGCCTTGACAGCATTATCCTTAAGTTCCGCATCATATATATATACCTTGGGTCTGCTGGTTTCTATGCATACCGAAGATTCTCCCGGTGAGAAGTTAGGATTTGCCGGACTTGTAATTGCTCCTATCTTTTGAGGCGCAAGATAGGAGAATACAAACTCTCTGCAGTTTGGAAGCTGGAAAAGCACAACATCGCCTTTGTCTACTCCGCCTGCAAGAAGTGCGTTTGAAAACATATTTACATCTGCATTGAGCTCGTCATAGGTCCATGTGGTTTCGTCAACCGGATCCACCATGGCCTCCTTGTGACCGTATTTTCTCACAACGCGCATAAATCCTGTTATGTATGTGAAGTCCTCTTCAAATACCTCTCTGAACATATCCTTTGCCTCGGGCACCTCATAGCCCATCAGTTCATCCAGCGACACATTCAGCGCCTTTGCCATTCTCAGAGCGTATGACACCGTAGGCTCCGCCTGCGCGTGGCAGTATTTTTTTATCATATTGTAGGTTATGCCTGTTTCATTGGCAAGAACAGTCATATTTATTCCTGCATTTTCTATAGCTTTTTTAAGATTGTCTGCAAAAATCATTTCTTTATTCATAAAATTTCTCCTTTTGAACTTTAATTCACATAGTACAGTATATATCCATATTGTTCATCATTCAAGGTAATTATAATTCAGTTATACACATATGAAAATCATACCTATGCACTACTACGCGCCGGTACATAGAAGTACAGAAATAAAAAGTTCAGGTTTTAAATAAAAGTATAGATAAGACAAAAGTTATCGCAAGCAGAATCATAAGTCCGATAAACATCACCCGGTTTATTTTAAACCTTATATATGCGTGATATTCCGCTTTCATATCCTGCGGCACATTGTCTTTAATCTTATCATATATCAGTTCCGATACTGCAGATATGATTGAAGCTGCCACCACCGCTATTGCCGACAAAACACAGCACTGCGCGAGGTTTTCTGTATTGACATACCAGAGACAGTAAAAAGCTGCCGTAAGTATCAGAATGCCTGTATTTAAGGCACCCCTTATTTTCCTGCCGCTTTTAAGTTTAGCAATACTGTTCACATTATTATATACAACCTTGTAATCGGTATAAACAATTCTTTTCTTTGACAGATAGCGCGCCTCCTCCTGATCTTGCGCTCTGACTTCATCAAGCAGCGCCTCTCTGTCAGCTTTAAGCTTCTCATAAACGCTACGGCATTTCTCGCACTCTTTAAGATGAGTTTCTATAATTTCATTTGTAACACCGCCTGATATTCCGTCAAGATAAAGCGGCATCGCGTCCTTTATAATTTCACAGTCAATCTGCCTAGTCATCTTCCCTTACCTCCCCTCTGAGCTTTACAACGCCTCTGTAATAGGTAACTCTGGCCCAGTTTTCGTTTCTGCCTGTTATGTTTCCTATTTCTCTGAAAGAAAAATTCCCGAAAAGTCTCAGGTGCACAACCTCTCTTGTCTGCTCCGGCAGTCTGTGAATTGCCTGCAGCAGCTCAATTCTTTTCTCCCCGGAAAAAAACGTTTCCTCCACATTATCAAGAGCCTTTAATTCAACCTCGCATATATCACAGGTTTCTCTGTGTTTTCTTCTGTGTGCATAAAGCTGATGCTTGGCAATCGAACAGAGCCATGTAAGCACAGAGCATGAGCCGTCATATTTCTTAATGCTTTTGACTGCCTGATAAAAGGTTTCCTGTGTCAGCTCTTCCGAAAGCGCGCTATCATTTGTAAGGGAAAGAAGATATTTATACACCGACTCTGCGTGCTGTCTGTATATGCGGTCCATTGAGGTTTTCATAATGCACCTCCCGCTACAGACTTTTTGTATGCTTTATTAATCTTATCATTTATACTGTCTGGCAGGAGACAGCATCTCATATATCTGCAGCCCTGCGATACCACCGGTCTGTCCGCCGGGTGAGAGCTCCAGTACCATGCGCCGTTCTTCTGCAAAAGCTCTATACTTGAAAATCCCAGCCAGTCATTGCTTATTCTCGAAAGCTCAGCTCTGCATGCATCATCCCTTATTTCACAGTCGGCCATATCTGCGCTGAGAGAAGCAAGCTCCTCAAGCTCTGTCCCGGTAAATTCAACATCTACTCCGAAGGCGCCGTTTTCTTCGGCCATAATCTGCCATTGATAGTTTGACACATCGGAATAGTAACTGTCCAGCGCCGCCTTATCTGCTCTGCTGCAGTACATCTTTCCTGTATCATCGCAGATATATACAGTACAGCCTGTGCCGGAGCTTTCTCTGTACATAACCGACTTAATCTCACTATCAAACAGCTTTCGCAGCAGCCCCGATTTTTCCTTTATGTTAAAGGCCGGATATTGCCCCATATATTCACGCAAATGCGAAATTTCAAATATGCCGTCGGCATATCCCTCATAAAGTATGTATTCTTTCCCGTCATATTCGAACCCCGATCTGTCCCTGTCGCTCCAGACGGTCACAGACTCCCGCCCCGGAATAACATTAACCGGGCTGCTTACCGCTATTGCAAAATACAGCGGAACAAGCAGCATTACAGCCAGTATAATTACCAGAACAACATTGCTTCTTCTGTTTGCTGCCCTGACCTTTTTCATGTAGTCTATATCGCGAATTTCCTGCTGCCTGTCAAGCGCCTCCTGCAGCTCCTTTGCCTGCTGCATCTGCTCCAGCATTTCCCGGCATTCGCTGCAGCCTGCAATATGCTCTCTTATTGCCTCATCTGAAGCTCTGCCTGCAATCCCGTCTATATATAACGGAAGCATATCCTGTATAAATTCGCATGGCAGTCTGTGACTCATTCCGGCACTCCTTTCAAAATCAGCAGAAATCAATCTGCTTTATTAATCTCTCAATCAGTTACAGCCCTAATCTGTACGAAGGGAAATCACCGTTCCAGTACGGAATAATGACGTCTGTGAAAAGCAGGATAACAAATAAAATGAAATCAATTATAAGCAGCGCACCGATAACCTTGCCTATCTTCCCTTTTCCAAGAGGATCGTGTCTGTAGATACTGTTTAAAAATCTGTTTTTTAATGTGTTTAAAACACCTTTGCCGTTCATAAAATCCCCTCCTTTTTTCCTATCTATAACGTTAATGATATTTTACCCTATTTCGTTACACATTTTTTAAAAAACTCTAATACAATTTTTGACTAACTTTTCAAAAGTTCTTATATGCCGGTATAGCCTGTCTTTACAGGCATTTCCGGCATTTTGTGTATCGGGAGATACTCACATATTTTCTTAAAACTGCTTATGTTTTTGCTTTGAAAGGTAGTAACGAAGTAGTAAAACATCTATTTCCCTTTAAGCCGCCAGCCCGAAAAATTCCGCCTGTGCGCTGTCAAAGGTGGCGTGTGCGTAATAGTTCAGGGTCATCGTAATGTTAGCGTGTCTCATAAGATGCTGTAAGGCTTTCGGATTCATTCTCGCATTTGCCATATTTGTACAGAATGTGCGTCGCAGGGTATGAGGCGTTGTTATCGCCGGCAAAACATCTTCATGGCTCTTGTTGTACTTTTATACAAGTCTGCGAAACATAATATCATAACCGTTACACACTTTCGGTGTTTCGTTTCTTGTAAGAAATAGGAAGCCTATATAACCGTCAACCATAAAACCACGGCTTTTTCTGTTCTGCAGCACTCTCTGTAAGGCTTCAAGCACACGGTCGCTCATTGGAATTTTACGAATACCGTTGTCCGTTTTCGGTGTTTCGATGCGGTAGGACTTTTTACCAGAGTATTGAAGCTGATGATTCACATTGATTGTCCGATTTTCAAAATCAATATCTCTGTCCGTCAATCCGCAAAACTCGGAGATGCGAAGCCCTGTTCCAAGCAGAATGATAAGCTCATCATAATACTTGCAATAGACCTTATCGCTTTTCACAAAGGAAAGCAGGCTTTCTTCTTGCATGGGCGAAAGAGGAATTTTCAGCTCGGTGTCATCCTCAATGACTGTATTGATGTGAAAGTCGAAAGGATTTTTCCTGATACAGTCATCCTGAATGGCGGTGTAAAAAGCTGCCTTTAGAGAACGCTTGTAACTGCTGATAGTTTTGAAAGAATAGCCTTTTTCTTTCATTCGTAAAGCCCATTCCTTTGCATCAGGCATTTTCACATTCTCAATGCTGCATGCTCCAATCGTATCTTCCTCAAGTATTTTCATAAGCTGCTTTCATACCTGCTTTGTGCTATGCCTTACATTTGCACGGTTTCGTATGTGTTTTTCATAAAGCTGGCATACGGTCATTTTCTTTCCCACAGGGTCAATCCCGTCATCAAGGTATTTTTGTATCTCCTTGACTTTTCACGCAGGGATTTATCCTCACGTTTTCCTATCGGTGTCTTATCCGTAGGAACTAATTTTCATGCGTACACAAATGGTGTTTTTACAAAAGCATCTGTATATTTGTAAGCATATCTACCGTAATTCCAGAAACCCCAAGCATAGCTCCACAAATATATAGATACATATGATGCTGCGTACATTTCTTCCGCCTTTGTAGTGTTGAAATGATGCATATAATCAGTAATGTTAAAAATAATAATGTGGTTGATATATAAGTTCCTAAGCTGAACAAAAATGCTATTTTCCCTTGTGTGTTAGTGGCCGGAATATGCACACGAACATCCATTATAAGACCCTCCTTGTCTTTTATTTTTATGTTTTATCTATATTTATTCTGTATTCACAGCAAGCATCCATAAATTCCTCATCATGAGTGATTACAAAAATGGTTTTTTCTTTTTCCGCAGCCTTTTTTAGTTCCCTTGCAACCAAAAACATATTTTCGACATCTAATCCACTGGTCGGTTCGTCAAGTATTAAAATATTTTTACCTGATAACAGTGCACAGCATACTGCGAGTCTTTGTTTTTGTCCTCCTGACAATGAAGCAGGATGAGAATCTTTATATTCGTATAGACACATATCCTTAAGCAATTTTTTTGCATTTTCTAAATTCTCTGCATCATATTTTGTTCCAATCAAAAGTTCTTTTGAAACGCTTTCTGTAAAAAATTGTGTCCCCGTGTCATTTGAGCAGTAATAGGTATGTTTGCGAAGTTCTCTGTGTCCCGCTTTCTCACCATGAATATAAACATTACCTTCTGTTAATTTTTCAAGTCCGCTTAAAATTAGAGCTAAACTGGTTTTTCCCGCACCATTGTTGCCTGTGATGGCAGTAACACTTTTCTCATTAGCAAAAATATCCACGTTTTTTAATATTTGTTTTTTATTTTTCTTAAGAGATATCCTTTCTCCTTGTATTGCAATATTGTCCGTTCGGGGTGGGGCAATCTGTTTTATAAAAGGTCTATTTTTAATACGGCGAAGTCCCTTTGAAATGCGTTCCAAGTCATTCATTGTACTAAATTCTAAAGAAGAATATTCCTGCTGTATCTGTCCGTCTTCCATATATAAATACCTGTCGGCAAGCTCTTCTGTCCAACTGAGACGATGCTCGGCAATCAGCAATGTGTATCCTGCTTTCTTTAACTGTATAAGGATGTTTTTCATTTGAATGATGCCGTCTTTGTCCATATTTGCAGTCGGCTCATCAAACACAAAAACCTCCGGATGCATTGCATATACAGAAGCTACTGCTGCTCGTTGTTTTTCACCACTTGAAAGCAAATCCAAGGAAATCTTGCCTATGCTTTCCAATCTCATCTTATGAATAGCATCCTTTGTTCTTTTTTGAATTTCAAATTTTGAGAAACCATAATTTTCACAGCCAAATGCTATTTCACCCTCAAGCTCTGACGAAAAGAATTGTCTTTGCGGATCTTGAAATATGCTGCCGACAGTTTTACTGATATCATAGGACGGCATCATTTCAATATCTTTTCCTGCAATTCGTATACTGCCTTTTTTTGTTCCTTTGTAATATTTTGGAGCAAGACCGTTTATAAGTCTTGTAATTGTCGTTTTTCCACATCCTGATTTCCCTGTCAAAACCACACATTCACCGGCTTTTATCGCTAAATTTATATTCGTCACACCATAGTTGCTATCAGCATACTGAAAAGAAACATTCTGTAAGTCGATCATATTCTTATGCCTCCTATACATAAATAACCCGATATCAAAGCGAACCATAAAAGCATGGCAAATATATCTGTTATTTCAACCTTGCTCTCATAGTAGCTACTTCTTTTCCCCGGTGATTCCCCACCTCTTGCGATAGCTGAAACGGAAAGCTGATCTGCTATCATCAAGATTCTGACGAGTAGGGGAATCAGCACATATTCACATGTCTTTGCGGGTGCTTTCAATATCTGTTTAATACCTGTCAAGTTTCTGTTTTTCATAGATAGATACACACTTCTTAACTCCGATTTCATGGTAGGGAAGAATCTAAATACTACAAGGACACCCAAAATAACGGATGTAGGAAGGTGAATGGAACTTAGGAATGCCGAAATCTTTCCGGGCGGTGTTGTAATCAAATCCCATGAGACCAAGAAAGCAGGAGAAAGATTCCAAAACATCAGCACATAAAACTCCGAAAAAATCAGCATATGAAGTCCGAAGTGTTGTATGGCGTAGAGTAAAATTCCCAATAAGATATAGAATATACCGTAATCAAATACGATTCTCCATTTCCCTTGTATACCTAAATATAAAAAAGCGGCAATTGTAAGGCTGCAGCCGAAAATTACATCTTTTCCCATATAAATAGCTATTAGTACACAAATGAATCCCCATATTTTAGTTATGACAGCAAAAGAAATTTTTCTCATTATAGAAGTCCCGCTTTTTTGAAATGTTTTCCCATAATTTTTTTACCTACTAGACCACCCGCAAGACCACATATCGCGGTAAAGATAACAATGAATATAATCCATCCGGGAGTCTTATAGTAGCTGATATATGAGTCTATATATCTTTGATCCATGCCACTGCTTTTTGCAAAGCTGTAATAAGTTTCCCAAAAGAACCAAATCGGAAGTAAATTGACACCGTTATATAAAAGACTGGCAACAGTCCACGATGCTATAATTTGTTTTGGATTCCTTTCAGAGCAATCTTTCCACAAGATTGCTTCGCATATCATACCAACTGCAACAAAGTACGGTAAAAGATACCAGTTCCCCATCAACATATAAATCATACCGACGATACTCATATAAACAAGGATAACAAAGTGCTTCCTTACCCGGCACAAAAGCAGATAATAGACAGGTGCACATAAGAACATGGTAAAACCAACTGATAAAACCATACTGACAAAATGATTGGTCATGCATATCATATTCACAATAAACTGGATGAGAATGAGAAAGAGACTCAACAAAGCAACCGCAATGACATCTTTAATTTCCCATTTTAATGTTTTATTTTTTTTCATTTATTTTCCTCCGTAAATATTACTTTTGAGCTTTGATGATAAAGGTCGGCATCGTGCGATACCTGCGTGCCATAAAGGAATTCCAATACTTTTCCTGTGACAGCATCTCTGTTTCAATGTTCTTAAAACCTATTTCTCTGCATATTTCCAAATCCTATTCCGGGCGTTTTCCATAACTTAAAGGTGATTTTTTCAATTCGTCCATCATGTCTGTATCATGATAATAATCCTGAAATTTGCCGTAGCGTTTTGTTAAAATATTTTCATCTGACTGAAAGAGTTTTGCCTGTTCTTTTCCCCAAAAAGGGAAAAGCCAATTTGCATCTAAGTTCAGCATACAACCTCCGGTTTTCAAAATTCTGTACCATTGTGCATAAACTTTTTTCGGATTATTAAATAACCAAAAGGCATATCTTGAGACGACTGCATCAAAGATATTATCGGGAAAACCCACTAGCTCTGTGTCTTTAAGCATAAAAGTTATTTTATTTGAAAATCCCAACTCCTCAGATATTTTTTCGGTTTCCTTGAGCATTGCGATATTATTGTCTATTGCAATGACATCACACCCAATTTTTGCAAGAAACAGCGAAATAAATCCGGTTCCACATCCGACATCTAAAATTTTGTCCTTTTGACAATCTCCAAGACACCGTTCTAACAAAGCTCTTCATTCCGAACCTCTTTCTTCTATTTCTTGAAGAAGAAACATTTTCATTTTTTCGGCATCCCCGGGCCATTTTTCCTCAGCCTTATTCATTTAATTTTCCCTTTCCTATTTATAAAGCAAAAGTCGCATTTTTCACCGTTCGTTCCCAATGTTTGACTTCTTTCAAATACAAATCCCTTTATACTTCCGAATACGATATGATCACACAAACAGAATATCTCACAAAGCTCCGGGCATTCAAAAAACTTGCAGGTATCTGCCCAAAGACATTTGAGCACATCGACACGGTAATATTTTCCGTCATCCGATAGGATTCTGCTTTTCCATATTTCATCGCCCGACATACCTTTTTTCATAAACAAACGAAATATCCTGAAAAAATCGGGGATATGGAAAAATGTTTTCAAAAGCTTATGTGCCTTTTGGGCAACATAAAATAAATACTCTTTTACCAATTCTTTCGCCTCGTTTTTTGAAAGCCCTTTATCTATGAAACATTGATACAAGGCTATATTTGAAATGATGCTTCTTTTTTGCCTTTTTTTCTGTTTTTCTGTCCACGACCCTTGATTTATTTCTTTGATAAGCTGCTTCATTTTTGTTTTATGTTCCGCATCTATATTTTTTAATATCTGCGCATTTAACTTTCCGAAGTAAAATTTTTTGTATGTCATTCTCGACCTCCTAATTTCCATCCGATTGCATTTCCCCGAATTTCAACAAATCGTCGATAAAGTCCTTCCTGCTGTATCAGCTCCTGATGTTTTCCTCTTTGCACAATTCGTCCATTTTCAAGAACAAGAATTTGATCTGCTTCTCGAACTGTATTCAACCTGTGAGCAATCATCAGAAGTGTTTTATTTTTTGTCAGTTCTGCAATAGCCTGCTGTAATTCCCGTTCGTTTTCAGGATCAACACTTGCCGTAGCTTCATCTAAAATGACAATAGGTGCATCCTTCAAAATTGCTCGTGCGATAGAGATTCGCTGCTTCTCACCACCGGAAAGGGTTGCACCTCCTTCTCCGATCCTTGTTTGGTATCCGTCCGGAAGTGCGGATATGAAATCGTGACAGCATGCTTTTTTTGCCGCTGAAATCATTTCTTCTTTTGTTGCCTGCGGTTTTCCAAAAAGAATGTTATTTTCAATAGTATCTTCAAAAAGGTAAACCCTTTGAAACACGATGGAAAAATTTTTAAGAAGGCTGTCACAGGTATAGTCTTTGACATTAACGCCGCCTAAAAGAATTTCTCCGTCTTTTACATCCCAAAACCGTGCAATTAGACTGCAAAGGGTCGTCTTTCCTGAGCCTGATGGTCCTACAATGGCACAGCTCGTACCTTGAGGAACAGAAAAGCTTACATTATGCAAAATTTCCTTTTCTTCATATGCAAAGGAAACGTTTGAAACGGTAATATCGTATGTTTTCGGAACAAGATCTGTTCCCTTTTCATCAAGAAGCGGCATATTGGATATCATTTCCAATCTGTCTAAAGAAGCATCCACAACCCTTGCAACGGCAGCCGTACTTCCTGCAAGCTCCACAGTCGTATAAATCATGAAACTTGCGACAATAAGGAGCAGGCATTTTTCGGGAGTTATTTCTCCATTCATAAGCAGGTATGGTGCAACAACAAGGATTGCAAATCTGGCAAATTTAAATATCATTTGAAAGATGGAAGCCAAGCCGGAGAAAACTTTTTCCAAAGCGATATTTGCCTCCGCGCTTTCATTGATTGCCGCGTCTACGGATTTATCCGAACGGTCGGCAAGTCCGAATGCCTTGACCACGGACATACCTTGTATATATTCTAAAATGCCTGCAACAAGTCCTGCCTGTGCAGCTTGTCTGCGCGGAGAATATTTCATACCGGCTTTTTGTGTTTTTGCGTACACACAAAGGGAAAGAAAAAGCCCTATGAACATTAAAACTCCAATTTTCCATTCATAAAACAAAAGCCATATCCCTATCACTGCGGCATGGATAAATCCTCCGGCTACCGCTTCCATGACGGTAACTGCATTGGTTTCCAGATCTCCAAGTGTTGTAGTAACTGCCGCTGTAATATCTCCAAGCCGATGCTCATTAAAATATCCCATAGGAACGCGTTTTAATTTTTCTCCAAGTTCCATGCGCCATTTGGAACACATAGAAAAACTTCCAAGGGTTCTTTTTACAGCGGAAAGATTTGTAAAAAGAATACGCCCTGAAATACTTAAAAGCATAATTCCCAAGGCTTCCCATATTGTTTCAACCAGCATGTAACCGTTTGATAGTGATAGCAGGATTCCTTTCAGAACGGTAAGTACAGCCATAATAGGAAGCATCTCAAACACGGAATTGCACATATGAAAGATAAACGATAAAATCAATCTTTTTCTTTCCGTTCCGGAAAAATCCAAAAGTCGTCTGAACATCTTAATCATGCTGATACCTCCTTCATATCAAGTGTACTGATATGTGCATTCCAAAGTTCTCTGTAAAGAGTACAATTTTGAGTAAGCTCCTCATGTTTTCCTTCCGCTTCTATATTTCCTGCATTCATGACGATAATCTTATCAGCTGATGTGATAGTAGATAATCGATGCGCAATGACAATCAGCGTTTTTCCCGCTACAAGCTCGCTGATAGAGTGCTGAATAATCGACTCATTTTCAGGGTCTGTAAAGGCGGTAGCTTCATCTAAAATAACTACGGGACTGTCCTTTAATATGGCTCTTGCAATGGCGATGCGCTGCTTTTCTTCTCCGGAAAGATTGCTTCCGCTGTCTCCGACAACAGTATCGTAGCCGCTTGGAAGTGATTCAATAAAATCGTGGCATGCTGCTTTTTTTGCCGCATTTTCGATTTCCCTGTTTGTAGCATCCGGCTTACCGATCCGTATATTCTCTCGTATAGAAAGATGAAACAAATAATTATCCTGTGAAACATACGCAATATGTTCCATAATTTGCGAAAGCGGTATATTCTGCACATTGACACCGCCTATTTTCACGGTTCCGCTTCCCGCATTCCAGAAAGATGCAATGAGCCTGGCGACAGTGGATTTGCCCGATCCCGACGGTCCGACTAAAGCCGTCATTTCATTTTCATTTGCTTCAAAGGAAATGCTGTGTAAAACCTCTGTATCCTTGTAAGAGAAAGAGACGTTGGAAAATTCTATTTTTTCTCCTTTAAGTTGTACTCGTTTTTCCGGGCGTTCCATTTCTTCCGTATCCAAAAGACTGCCGATTTCTTTTACGGTGGCATCTACCATAGCAAGGCTGTCTGTATATCGCAATGCCTGAATAAGCGGAGCAATCAGGCCCAATGATAAAATAATGCAGGATATAAAACTGCCTGCGCTTATGCTTCCGCCTATATAAAACAAACTTCCAACAGGAAGAACTCCGAGCAGACTGGAAGGGGCTATTGCAACACCTGCCGCATAGTACGGATTTGTCTTTTTGAACCATTCCGATTTAGAATTTTCATTTTCCTTTACTGCTTCCGTGTATTTGCGATAAGAATCGCTGTTTTGATTAAAAGCCTTGACGACTTCGATTCCCCCTATATATTCAACCGTAGCGGCATCCATCGCTTTTGCGGCTTTAATAACTCTGTCATAACGCTTCTCATAATCTTTCATCATTCCCATGTAACAGAGCATTCCGACAGGGAAGGTTGCAAGCGCAATAAGCGCCAGCCTCCAATCAAGGAACATGAAATAAATCAACATTAAGACAGGAATCATAATATTTGCTGTCAATTCCGGTATCATGTGCGCAAGAGGCAACTCTAGTTTTTCAACTGTATCCACAAGCATAGTTTTGAATTTTCCCGACGGGGTATCCACGACAAATCCCATGGGCGCACGTGACAACTTTTTCGTAAGTGTAGTACGAATATTTTTCAATACAGTAAATGCGGCACGGTGAGACCGCACCGTAGATACGGTTGAAAAACCAAGCTGCAAAAGATAACCCAAAAGAGCAATTACCGCCATCGGCAGGATTGATTTCAAGCTGTAATCGCCAGCGCATATTTGAATGATAATGCGTGAAACGGCAATATACGGAACGATTCCAAACCCTGCACCAAGAACGGCAAAAACAACCGAATTTAAAAGCAAACCTTTACAGGATCCGGCAAACTTAAATAAGCGATGCAATGTGTTTTTATTCTTCTTATTCTTCATTTCGATCTCCTTCTGCTAAAATATATTTTTCGATATTTTTCTTTTCTTCACCTCTCAAATCGGCAATTATTTTACCGCCTGACAACAGCAGAACTCTGGAACATATTGCTTTTATAAATTCAATGTCGTGGGTAATAATGAGCAGGATTTTTTCCAGTTCAGAAAGTCTCTCTATCATCGTTCCTACTTCCCGCATACTTTTTAAGTCAAGCCCACTGGTCGGTTCATCGAAAATAAGAATTTCTTTATCACAAAGCAAGCTGATTGCCACTGCCAACCTCTGTTTTTGTCCTCCTGAAAGTGAAAGGGGATGTCTGTTTTTTAATTCGGAAAGAGATAAGACAGATAAAGTTTCGTCAATAACAGACTCATTTGTTGTTTTTGTTCCGAGTGTGCATTCTGTTTCCACACAATCCGTAAAAAGTTGATGTCCGACATCCTGCATCACCATGTAAGATTTTTTAATACGCACTTTTGCAGACAGACTCCTGCCGTCTACAAAAATATTTCCCGATTTTTGTTTTATCAGTCCGCATATCGTGCGTGCCAGTGTCGTTTTTCCTGTTCCGTTTGCGCCGGTAATTGCGACGATTTCTCCGCCGTTTGCGGAGAAAGATATATTTTGCAGAATACTCTTTTCGCCATATTTGACATGGACATCTTTTAATTCCAAGCTGTGTTCGGAAATTTTTTTACCATTGGTATTTGTTTTTATTTCAGAAAGATTTCGACACCTAAGTCCCATATTTTGTATCTGTTCAACCGGAAGCCTGCAAAAATCTTGTATGTTCATATCCTTAAAAACCTGACCATCCTGCATTAAGATGACCCTGTCTGCAATATCTGTTAAATACCACAAGCGATGTTCTGCAATGATAATTGTTTTTCCTTGCCGTTTTATTTTTTCTATCAGTTTTTTCATTTCAAGCACAGAATGAAAATCCAGATTGGAGGACGGTTCATCCAACACAAAAATGTCTGGATTCGTGGCATACACAGACGCAAATGCAATTTTTTGTTTTTCCCCTCCGGAAAGTTCAAAAATACTACATCCTTTTAATTTTTCTATATGCAAATTTTTAACAACTCTTTCAAGCTGTTGCTTTAATTCTTTCGTCTCAAGCATTCTGTTTTCCAGTCCGAAAACAATTTCACTATCTGTATCTGTGTTGAAAAATTGTGTTCTCGGATTTTGAAAAACTGTGCCTACACTATCGGAAAGACTTGAAATTTCGGTCTCGGCAACATTCAATCCTTTTACAGTTGCTTTGCCTGAAATGTTTCCTTCAAAAAAATTAGGAATCAATCCATTCACTAATCGTGTCAGAGTCGTTTTTCCACATCCGGATGCACCACATAAAAGAACACATTGTCCTTTTGGAATATTTAAGTGTAATTCCCGTAAAGAACTTTGTTCCATATCCTTGTAGGAAAAAGAAAGCTTTATAAATTCAATCAAGGGAATACTCCTCCTCGTAAAAAATCAAAAAATATCATGCACATAACTCCTATATAGATTGTTACAATCAGTGCATCTTGGATAGAAAAACAAACTTTTTCCATACAGCTACGTCTTCCGGCATGATCAATTCCCCTTGTAATTGCTGCTTGCGTAATTTCATCAGAGATTTTGGCTGCAGATACCAACATTGGTACATATACATACTCCATTATTTTGACCGGATGCCGTAAAAATCCTGTAAAAGAAACAGCTATCCCTCGGAGAGCCATAGCATCTTTAATATAGTTCCATTCTTCAGCCATTGTCGGAAAATATCGCAATGTAACAGAAAGTGCAATCGTGAAACCTTTAGGCAAATGCAATCGACTGAATGCAGCTAAAAAAGCACTTACCTTTGTCGTGCGTATTAAAAATGCGCCGAGCATAAAACAAGGAATCAATTTTCTTATATAGACATCAAACATATATATGATGCCTCCGATCGTAACGGGTAATTTTAATATCACAAGCAGCTGCACCATCAACAACACAATAAAGAGAATTCCGTATCTTGAAGCAGTACGAAGCTCTTTCGCCTGCAAGAGCAAGAATACGGGTATTGAAGTAAAAAGGCATTCTATGACGATACTTTCATTCAGAAAAACGGAAATACTGGTTATTGATAAAATCAGAAGTTTTGTTCTGGGATCCAAAATCATCTATACAATCCCCACTTTTTCAAAATGCTTTTTCAATAATTTTTTTCCAATAAAGCCTCCGATTATGGCACAAATAATTGTTCCCAAAATCATTAGAGGGATAATCCACCAATTTATTCTGATCGCATTGATGATTCCTTCAAAAGAAGAAACATCTCCTTTTCTACGCATGAATTCATCAAATTGTGCAGGCATGATAGCCATGGGAATATAGGCTCCCATTGGAGACAGTGCAAACACGCAATAGGCAAGTAAATTCTTTCGGAATGATTTGAAATTTCCTGATTGGCAAATAAAGTCCGCAACAAATCCAAATATGATAAAAAATACCGACATCATCCAAAACATGCCGGTAACAAATAAGAGGATTCCGGCAAGAATACCAAGTATGGCAAGCGACCCGCGTTTCGGTATTTTAGCGGTATATAACATAAAAACACTGCCTGCAAACAAAGCGACTATCATTGGCATAAACGGAAAAGTTGCGGGTGTCATCTGTGCGATACCACCTATCACAAATGCAATGACAAAATAAATAAGTGAAAAAACACCTATGGAAATGTAATCACTTGTCAATAATTTGTTTTCATTTTTCATAATAAGAACATCCTTTCTAACACAAAAGTTAGCCTTGTCTAACCTAAATACAAAATTTTTTACATCTTATGTAAGCCGTAAAAGTCCCTCCCATCCAGAATTAAAAAAAATGGCAAGTTCTTCAACATATTCAATTGCTTGTTCTCTCGACATATCATGAACAATTGTTTCAAATACAGCTGTAAAATATGCACTGGTAATCATGTGATGTAAATCGTGGCTGACGCTCCCTGTTATTTTGCCTTTTTCTTTAAGAATGGCATAGTATTTTTCTGTACGGGATACTTCTAATTCTACAAGTTCATGAATATAATTTTCATATTTTGTGCCCTTGGAACAACAAAGGACAAGTTTAAATTCTTCAAAATAATCATAAATATAATTCACAAAATGCAGAAGATATTTTGTAGACAGCTCTCTGCTTTCTGAAGTTTTATTTTCGGGGATTAAATCAAAATGAGCATCTTGTGCAGCTTTGAATTGTTCTATCAAACCATCCGCCGCCTCAGAAACAAGTGCTTCAAATAAAGCTGCTTTATCTGGATAATATCCATAAAAAGCTCCTTTGGTAAATCCAGCTTCTGCTACAATTTTTCTGAGGGATGCATCCTTAAATCCCTTTGCTAAAAATTCCCGTTTGCCAATTTCTAATATTTTTTGTTGCGTTGCTGATATTTTCATTAAATACCTCCCCACTAATATACCAACGGTATATACCACTGGTATATTAACATGGTTTTTATTTTTTGTCAATATAGTTTGGATAAATAAAACAGCTTATACCAGTGTCCTGAAATGTAAAAGTAAATTCCATATCACAAATCTGATATGTGGAACTTGCTTTTATATTTCAGGTAAATTTTCTGAATAATATTTTTTTCACCGCTTTACTCAAATAAATCTTGACCATATTTTTTCATGGTTATATAATTGTATACGATAATACAATTATGATTTAGGAGGATATTATGGGTAAGACACTAGCTTATAAAATTCTGGAAAATCACCTCTTAGCAGGCGAGCTTGTTCCGGGAGAAGAAATCACAATCAGAATCGACCAGACTTTAACACAGGACTCAACAGGTACTATGGTATACCTGCAGCTTGAGGCAATGGAAGTTGACAGAATAAAGACAGAACTTTCAGTTGCATACATAGATCACAACACACTTCAGACAGGGTTCGAAAACGCAGATGACCACGCATTCATCGAAAGCGTTGCAAAGCGTCACGGCGTACTGTTCTCAAAACCGGGCAACGGCATATGCCACCAGCTTCACCTTGAAAACTACGGCAAGCCCGGCAAGACACTTCTCGGCTCAGACAGCCATACACCTACAGGCGGCGGCATGGGCATGATAGCTATAGGCGCAGGCGGACTCGATGTTGCAGTTGCCATGGCAAAAGGCACATATACACTCAAATGTCCAAAGGTTGTAAATGTGCATCTGACAGGCAAACTCAATCCGTGGACCTCAGCAAAGGATGTAATTCTTTATGTACTGCAGCAGCTTACAGTCAAAGGCGGCGTAGGCAAAATCATAGAATATACAGGCGAAGGCGTTAAATCCCTGTCACTTACAGACAGAGCAACCATCACTAATATGGGCGCAGAGCTGGGAGCTACAACATCAGTATTCCCTAGTGACGAAAACACCCTTGAATATCTCAAATCACAGGACAGAGAAGCTGACTACACACCGCTTGCAGCTGATGCAGACGCAGTTTACGACCAGACACTTGAAGTTAACCTTTCAGAGCTTGTTCCTCTTGCTGCAAAGCCTCACAGCCCTGACAATGTAGACAGCGTTGACAATATAGGCGAAATCAGAATAGATCAGGTCGCAATAGGAAGCTGCACCAACTCATCATACGCAGACCTTATGAAAGTTGCCCAGATATTAAAGGGGCGCAGGGTACACCCTGAAGTAAGCCTTGTAATTTCACCGGGTTCAAGCAAAATCCTTACAAAGCTTGCCGAAAACGGAGCACTTGCAGTAATGATATCGGCAGGCGCAAGAATTATCGAAAACGCATGCGGACCTTGCATAGGTATGGGACAGTCACCAAAATCAGGTGCTGTATCACTTCGTACATTCAACAGAAACTTCAAGGGAAGAAGCGGAACTCTTGACGCATCAGTATACCTTGTAAGCCCTGAAACAGCAGCTATTTCAGCAGTGACAGGAGTCCTTACAAACGGAGCAGAAACAGATGCAGTTCTTACAGAAATTCTGCCGGAATTCTTTCCTAAGAACGACAACTTCATCGTATACCCTGAGGGAACAGACAAGACAAACACAGATGTTGAAATGGGACCGAACATCAAACCGTTCCCTAGAAACACAGCGCTGCCTGAAACAGTTACAGCAAAAGTTGCGCTTCACCCCGGTGACAATATCACTACAGACGATATAATGCCGTCAGATTCAAGACTTCTGCCATACAGATCAAACATACCTCATCTTGCAAATTACTGCTTCGAAAAAATCGACAATACATTTGCGGGAAGATGCCTTGAATTCAAGGAATGCGCTATAGTAGGCGGCGACAACTACGGACAGGGCTCCAGCAGAGAGCACGCAGCACTTGCTCCTCTGTACCTCGGAGTTAAGTTCATAATCGCCAAGTCATTTGCAAGAATCCATCGTTCAAACCTCATAAACAGCGGAATTATTCCACTTGTATTCAACAACCCTGCTGACTATGACGACTTTGAAATCGGACAGAGCCTTGCAATCGAAAACGCACCTGCTCAGGTAAAGAGCGGCACTGTACTGGTTAAAAACCTCGACACAGGCAAAACTTATGAAACATCAACAAACTTCACCCCTGCAGAAATCACACTCATTATGGCAGGCGGCAAGATTAATTCAATGAAGGAGAATTAAAGTGAGCTATATAAATGATTTTGAAAAAATAATTGCAGATCAGATTGCAAGAGTTGAAAAAATGAAAAGCAGCATGTCCTTTACGGACTTTGCTGCCGCTGACAAAATCACCATCGGACTTATCGACGGTGACGGCATCGGTCCTGTAATCCTCAAGACTGCAAAGAACGTTCTCAACGTCCTGCTGGCAGACGAAATTGCTTCAGGCAAAATAGTATTAAAGGAAATACCGGGACTTACACTTGAAAACAGAATCGAAAAGATGCAGGCGGTTCCTGATGATGTGCTTGCAGCCATCAAAGAGTGCGATGTACTCCTCAAGGGACCTACAACTACACCAAGCAAAAACAGCGGTCTTCCAAACATCGAAAGCGCCAATGTAACTCTCAGAAGAGAGCTTGACCTGTTTGCAAACGTAAGACCTGTTTCTATCCCTGAAAAGAACATCGACTGGATATTCTACAGAGAAAACACAGAGGGCGAATATGCTCTCGGCAGCCGCGGTATAGATATAACTGATGAAATATCAATGGATTTCAAGGTTACTACAGATATCGGCACAAGACGTCTTGCAAAGGCTGCCTTTGAATATGCCAAGGCAAACGGCAATCAGAATGTGTCAATAATAACCAAAGCAAACATTATGAAAAAAACCGACGGCAAATTCCTAGACATATGCTATCAGGTTGCAAAGGACTATCCTGAAATCAAGACAGACGACTGGTTTGTTGATATAACTGCGGCAAATCTTGTAAACGAGCAGATCAGATCAAACTTCAATGTATTCATACTACCTAACCTTTACGGCGATATTATTACAGATGAGGCTGCTCAGATACAGGGCGGTGTCGGAACTGCCGGAAGCGCAAACATTGGCTCAAGCTATGCGATGTTTGAAGCAATCCACGGCTCAGCGCCGAGAATGGTTGCAGACGGCATTGCAGATCACGCAGATCCGTCAAGCATATTAAGAGCCGCAGAGATGATGCTCAGACATATGGGTATGACAGATAAGGCCGATAAGCTGTCGCAGGCTGTTGACTATGCGCGTTCAAATACGAATATGTCAGGTGATGGCAAGGGAGACACTGCAGATACCTTTGAAAAATATGTAACAGAGAAACTGTAGGAGGTGCCATGCCCGTTTTTAATTATAGTGACGATAAGAGCTCTTCAAACGCTCCTCTTTCGTCAGTCCTTTTTTCAAGAATACAAAAGGATATACTTACCGGTGACATACGCCCCGGCGAGAAGCTGACGGAACAGAGGATATGCGACCGGTACAAGGTCAGCAGAACTCCTGTCAGAGAGGCGCTGCGCCAGCTTGAAAAGGAAAGTCTGATTGAGAATATACCCAACAGAGGTGCTTTTGTAATAGGGTTTACCAATCAGGATATAATTGATATGTTTGAGCTCAGAAGCACCTATGAGGTTCAGGCTGTAAGGTGGGCGGTAGAGAGAATAACCGATGATGAAATGGAGGCTCTTGAAGAAACCTTTGAGTTTATGGAGTTTTACACAATGAAAAAAGATATTGAGAAGATGCTCAATATCAATATAAATTTTCATCAGAATATATATAAGGCCTCTCACAACAGAATGCTGGTAAACACGCTGTCATCCTATCAGCTGTATGTGAAATACACCAACAATTTTGATTACGATGACCCCGAAGAGTATCTTGAAACCGTTTTAGAGGAACACAGAAAAATCTTTGAGGCAATCAAAAACAGAGATGAGGAAGCCGCGGCAGCAGCTATGAAAGAGCATATGGACAGCTCCAGAATACGCAGGATTTCAAAATTCTAATATAAAAGCAGGGAATATCAAACGGTATCTCCTGCTTTTTAATTATGCTTTATCTGTCATATTCATTTGTAAAGTGAATCACATTCCCCGTATCTGCATCTACAGTAACCTCATATTCAATGCCGCTCGCATCAAAGCTCACTTCATATGTACCGTGTTCAAGTTCTATATCCATATCATATACATCAGCAGATTTCACCCCTGCCTTTTTCAAAGCAGTTTCCTTTGCCTCATCCGATGATATATTAACTTTACTGTTATCAGTACTGTATGAGCCGTCGGCGTTTTCTTTTTCATAACTCAGGATATTTCCGCTCTGAGCATCGATTTCAAAGCTGTATTCCGTATTATCGGTATAGAATTCGACCTCATATTTTGCAATGCCGTCATCTGCTTCAAGTTCAACATATGAATTTGTAACCTCAGATTCTTTGACACCGGCTTCTTTAACTGCGATTTCAAGCGCAGCTTCTTCACCTATGACATCCTGCGGTATCTGCTGCTGACTGTTTATTTCTGCATCTGATTTTTTATCATTGCCGCCTTTTGCCGCTGAAACAGCAAATACTGCGCCGGCAATTACAATCACCGCCACTGCTGCGATAAGCGCTATCTTCAGCTTTTTGTTTGTTCTGGCCATGTTGTTTTCGTTTTCTTTAATTTCTTTTTTAATCTCTTCACTCATTTGTTTTCCCTCCGTTTTTTATCTATATATATATTTAACCCAACAGCACGCAGTTTTATTGCATCAAAAACAAAAAAAACAGAAAGACAGATAGATATCTACCTGTCTTAGTGTTATTTCATATTACAGTAATCCGCCGATCTGTACAAACAGTGGAGCGAATACAAGTGAAATGATAGTCATAAGCTTGATAAGAATGTTGATTGACGGTCCGGATGTATCCTTGAACGGGTCACCTACTGTGTCACCGACAACTGTAGCTTTGTGAGTATCTGAGCCCTTGCCGCCGTAGTTGCCTTCTTCAACGTATTTCTTAGCGTTGTCCCATGCGCCGCCTGCATTTGCCATCATTATAGCGAGCAATACACCTGCTGATAATGCGCCTGCAAGCATTCCGCCGAGAGCCTCAACGCCGAGAACGATACCTACTAACAGAGGCACAACGATTGCGATAAGACCAGGGGCGATCATTTCTTTAAGAGCAGCGCCTGTTGAAATGTCTACGCATTTAGCATAGTCAGGCTTTTCTGTTCCTTCCATAATGCCTTTCTTTTCTCTGAACTGTCTTCTTACTTCCTCGATCATCTGGTTAGCAGCTTTACCTACTGAATTCATAGTAAGCGCTGAGAACAGGAACGGAAGCATAGCTCCGATAAAGATACCTACGATTACGATAGGGTTTAATAAGTCTACTACTGTTAATCCTGCAACTTCTGAATATGATACAAACAGTGCAAGCGCTGTAAGTGCTGCTGAACCGATAGCAAAGCCCTTACCTATAGCTGCTGTAGTGTTACCTACCGCATCAAGCTTGTCCGTGATTTCTCTTACTTCGTGAGGAAGCTCTGACATTTCTGCAATACCGCCGGCATTGTCAGATACAGGACCGTAAGCGTCTACTGCTACTGTCATACCTGTTGTTGAAAGCATACCTACTGCTGCAAGAGCGATACCGTAAACGCCAGCCACATTGTAAGCTACGATGATACCGATACAGATGCAGATGATTGGCCATAATGTTGACATCATACCAACGCCAAGACCTGAAATTATAGTTGTTGCTGAACCAGTCTGTGACTGTTCTGCAATCTTTTTAACTGATTTGTAGTCTGCTGAAGTATAGATTTCTGTGATTTTACCGATTGCTATACCTACGATAAGTCCTGCAATGATAGCCCATGCATATGAAATGCTGTGAAGCATTGCATTACTTAAGATAAATGAAGCAATAATAACTATACCGCCGGCAATATATGTACCCATGTTAAGAGCTGATGAAGGATTGCCGCCTTCTTTACCTCTTACAAGTAATATACCTATTACTGATGCTATAACACCGATTGCTGAAAGTACAAGCGGGAATACAGCTGCTGCTGTTTCTGAGAATGCTCCGCCTGAGTTTACTGCTGCTACTGCAGCAAGTGTAATAGCTGAGATGATTGATCCAACATATGATTCAAATAAGTCTGAACCCATACCTGCAACGTCACCTACGTTGTCGCCTACGTTATCTGCTATAACTGCAGGGTTTCTAGGGTCGTCTTCAGGAATTCCGGCTTCAACTTTACCTACAAGGTCAGCTCCAACGTCTGCTGCCTTAGTGTAGATACCGCCGCCTACTCTTCCGAACAGTGCCATTGATGACGCTCCAAGACCGAAGCCTGTTACGCATTCTACAACTGTCGCAAGGTCAAGCACGCAGAATACCACGCCGAGTCCTAAAAGACCGAGACCTGAAACGCAAAGTCCCATAACCGCGCCTGATCTGAACGCAACTTTGAGGGCTTTTACCATACCGCTTTCGTCTGCGGCATGTGCGGTTCTGACGTTACCAAGAGTTGCAACCTTCATTCCGAAGAAACCTGCAAGAACTGACAGCAGTGCGCCTATTACATACAGGATAGCTGTTACCCAGCTGTTTAATGCAAATCCGATTACCAAGAAAAGAACAACTATAACGATTGCCATAGTCTTGTATTCTCTTCTGAGGAATGCCATCGCACCTTCACGAATGTAGCCTGCGATTTCCTTCATTCTCTCGTTACCTTCGTCAAGCTTGCCGATCCAAGCAGCAAGAGCATATGCCACTATTAGTCCGACAAACGCAGCGATAGGTACGAGAATTGCTAATGTGCTCATTTTTAATACCTCCTCTGCACTTTTCACACGACTATAAAAGGCATCGAACGATAGATATTCTTACAGAACGATACCTCTTATAGAAAAAAGCACATATTAAATTAATAAAAAATTTAAAACAATTTAATATATATAATTATTCCATTGCTACAAGTACCAATGAAAGAACTATAAAAAGAATACCGGCTACTGTTGTAACCTTATTTAATACTGCATCATATTTTCTGGCTCTCTTCTTACCGAAAAGCTGCTCTGCGCCGCCGCCGATGGAGCCTGATAATCCTGCACTGTTTCCTGACTGAAGCAGAATGGATGCAATAAGTACTATACTGGCCAGTCCAAGTAATATCAATAAAAAAGTATTCATTCTTTAATACCTCCTGAATAAGTAACCATTAGAGTTTACCACATACAGCCGTAAAAATCAATAGGTTTTAGCACACCTATTTGTCGAAATTTGAATATTAGTATGCAGATTATTTATATCTGAGCACAAAAATGCGGATAATTAGTTGTGAAATTATATAAAACATTCACTTATATTAAATCTACATAAAGTATACTCTACCCTTATGCATGCCTTATAGCTATTACTAATACAATCGGCGGCTTATTCTTTCTTATCTTCCCCATATAAGGCGTGACACCTCGTAGTAGTCGTTGTATGCCATATTCATTGCATTTCTACTCACACGCCTCATGCGAGGCGTGACCTGTGCGATGTCGCAAATCTGGAAGAGTATTTAAATTTCTACTCACACGCCTCATGCGAGGCGTGACATGGGACTGCGGTATACAGAGCTACAAGAGATACATTTCTACTCACACGCCTCATGCGAGGCGTGACCGAAGGATTCTCCGATATTTTTAATGCCAGCCCTATTTCTACTCACACGCCTCATGCGAGGCGTGACCATAAACTCTGGCACCTTTTCCGTCACCTTTAATATTTCTACTCACACGCCTCATGCGAGGCGTGACTTCTTTTTTGACAGTCTGACCACGACTTTGCCTATTTCTACTCACACGCCTCATGCGAGGCGTGACAATGCCCTGGCTTATTGTTTTGATTTGTGCCGAATTTCTACTCACACGCCTCATGCGAGGCGTGACAAATCGTGCATTAGAACGTTGGGAAATAGAAAATATTTCTACTCACACGCCTCATGCGAGGCGTGACTTCATATGTATTATTGCCTTGCGCCATTGCAGCTATTTCTACTCACACGCCTCATGCGAGGCGTGACGGACTTGAATAGACTATCATATCAATCCATTCTTTATTTCTACTCACACGCCTCATGCGAGGCGTGACCTGGCGAGATTGGCAGTAGTGCCTCCTTGCTCAAATTTCTACTCACACGCCTCATGCGAGGCGTGACGGTGATTCGATGTCTTGGAATACAAACGTACAGATTTCTACTCACACGCCTCATGCGAGGCGTGACGTGGTATAATTCCTATTCAGCGTAATACTACAATTTCTACTCACACGCCTCATGCGAGGCGTGACAGTCATTTTGCTTTAAATCCGACAAATCTTGATATATTTCTACTCACACGCCTCATGCGAGGCGTGACTGCCTCAATCTATAGAAAGGAGATTTTATTATGATTTCTACTCACACGCCTCATGCGAGGCGTGACATTGTAGTAATAATTACAAATTGATATACAGTGATATTTCTACTCACACGCCTCATGCGAGGCGTGACAATTACACTTGTTATGAAAGATTGTTTGAATACTATTTCTACTCACACGCCTCATGCGAGGCGTGACTCAAATCAAATCGTTATAATATTGCTATAAGATAATTTCTACTCACACGCCTCATGCGAGGCGTGACACGGCGGCAAGTTTAAAAAAGCTTGGGAACATGTATTTCTACTCACACGCCTCATGCGAGGCGTGACTATAATAGTACCATAATATATAGTTAACGATTCAATTTCTACTCACACGCCTCATGCGAGGCGTGACTTTATAAGCGCAGCGCATAAAGTACAAGCTCAAACATTTCTACTCACACGCCTCATGCGAGGCGTGACCAAGGTTTAGCTGATAGTTATGCAGGACTTAATAATTTCTACTCACACGCCTCATGCGAGGCGTGACGTAGGTATCCAAGCTGACTCTGTATTTTCACCCATATTTCTACTCACACGCCTCATGCGAGGCGTGACGGCAATACGCTGCCTTGTCAACTTTATCTCGGGATTTCTACTCACACGCCTCATGCGAGGCGTGACATTTTCTTATTTTTTTCTGAACATTTGTATTCCATTTCTACTCACACGCCTCATGCGAGGCGTGACATAGACCGCATTATCACGCTATAATATACGGTTATTTCTACTCACACGCCTCATGCGAGGCGTGACTTTATAAGCGCAGCGCATAAAATATAACTTCAAACATTTCTACTCACACGCCTCATGCGAGGCGTGACACTTGCGCATATACAGCGCGCTATATTGTAAAAATTTCTACTCACACGCCTCATGCGAGGCGTGACCTTTTGTTGCTGCAAAATATCACGATTTTTTCACATTTCTACTCACACGCCTCATGCGAGGCGTGACATCAGCAGGGTCTCGATAGATTCTGGAGTAGAAAATTTCTACTCACACGCCTCATGCGAGGCGTGACAGTTTCGTACTTATCGTTTTTCTCCAAATCTTTTAATTTCTACTCACACGCCTCATGCGAGGCGTGACATCAGCAAGGACTTGACCGGTTCTGGTCTCGTAAATTTCTACTCACACGCCTCATGCGAGGCGTGACGTGCTGTTCCAGTTTATGTTATGTCTACTATTCAATTTCTACTCACACGCCTCATGCGAGGCGTGACTACAAGAAGGCTGAGACCGCCGGCATGACCCGCATTTCTACTCACACGCCTCATGCGAGGCGTGACGCCCGCTGCGCAGGCATAGCCAAAAGCCTGACGATTTCTACTCACACGCCTCATGCGAGGCGTGACCTGGCAAGCAAGCCAGAGTGGCCGGCAGCTACTTCATTTCTACTCACACGCCTCATGCGAGGCGTGACAGCCGGAGAAACCGCCGAGCACGGCCCCGAGTGGAATTTCTACTCACACGCCTCATGCGAGGCGTGACAAGCAGGCCCAGCCTGACTACGGCGGCACCCTGATTTCTACTCACACGCCTCATGCGAGGCGTGACTGACATGGCGATCGAGGAGATGGCCGAGCTGACCATTTCTACTCACACGCCTCATGCGAGGCGTGACAAGAAACTGGTCGCGGCCCTCTGCAAGCAGTTCATTTCTACTCACACGCCTCATGCGAGGCGTGACCTTCGAGGCAAAGCACACCGATGACGACCGCATCATTTCTACTCACACGCCTCATGCGAGGCGTGACGGATAAGTACAAGCTATGCAAAACGCTGGAGAAGATTTCTACTCACACGCCTCATGCGAGGCGTGACTGCCAAAGGTCAAAAAACGCAGCCGCCTGATCCTCATTTCTACTCACACGCCTCATGCGAGGCGTGACCGCAACATATAGTTATATGCTACATTCCTGCCTCCATATAAGGCGGACTATTAATTAATATGACTTTTATCTGCTCACTTATAAGCTATCATAAGACTAATGTTTACGCGAACCTCCCCACAAAGAATACATTACTGTTGGTTCGCCTAACAGCAACCATTTATATAATTATCACTCCTTCTGGGTTATAGGTTGCCTTTGCCCCTATATGTTCAATTCTTCTTTCCCAGTTATTCCCCAAATAATAAAATCGAAGGCTGTCTTCTTCTTCATTTATCAGGTCAATTAACTTTTCTTTCAGTTTCAAAAAAGCACTATAATCTAAATCCGCTTCAAAAACTGAATTCTGCACCCTCTGTGCGTGATTTTGACACTCTTTTGCAACCTTTCTTAATCTTCTTGTTCCCTCTTTATCAGAAGTATTAACATCATAACTTATAATAACCATCATATCAATCACCTACTTTACTAAAAAGCACGGATATTCTTCAATATCTCCTCGAACATATTTAGCCAACAAATTACTCTGTACATATGGTAACAGACCGTATGGGATTTTTTGTTTGAGATATGGATGATTAAAATCTTTTCGCTTCTTTTCTTGCCATTTCGTAAGAACTTTTTTTCTTCCATCCTCATTTAACCATACTGTACCGCTAATTTGTTTTTTGAAATCTTTTCCTGAAACAATCTTAAGGTTAATCAGTGTTAGAACAAATCTCTCTGCAATGCACCTTGCTTCTTCTACCAAATCACAAGCTAAAGACTCTCTACCGCTTCGCAGAGCATGACAAAATCCAATATAGCTGTCCAGACCTACCGTTTCCAATGCAGCTGCATATTCATAAGTTATTAATGTGTAGACAAAAGAAAGCAAAGCATTAACAGAGTCTAGTGGCGGATGCTTTGATCTGTATTCAAAAGCTAAAGCTTCTTCTCCGTTTCTTATGAGTTTATTAAATACCGAGAAGTATGCTTTTGCACAATTCCCTTCAATACCTACTATTTCCTCGATGGTTTTAGCATCAAAAACTTTTTCCACCCCTTTCTTCAATGTGTTCTCTACTGCTAAAATTTCTTCATCTGTTCTTAGTTCTGAAATATCATGCATAGATCGTTTTATAAGCTGGATTGTATTAACAAACTTTGCCGCCATAGTATTCTGTGTTAGAACCAATCCGTTTTCTCTAAACATATCAATCTGAGAAACACGTAAAAACACATTGCCTTTTGTTTCTCCAACAATTTTAGCTAAAAATTTACCTTGTGGTGATATAAAATTTATTGGAATCATATTTTTTACACATTTACCCATAAGGGCAGGAGAGCATCCCATATAGTTGAAACATACTATATTTTCTATATTCTCAAAAGGTATTCTTAAAGCAACTTTCCCGTCAATCTTGCATACAAGATTTTCACCGTCCAATGCTAAATATGATTCCTGATTTGTCACATAAACAGTATTAAGTAACTTCCTCATTTAAAACCTCAGTCATTTTCTTTATATCTGCTCTTATGCTTTTGGGCAATCTTATTTTAGGCATACACAAATCCTTCATAGAGCAGCCGTTACAATTCTGTCCCCTAACAATTCTCGGTATATTGCCTGATTCTAAATATAAGCGCATTGCTTTTAAAATTTCTTTAAGCTTTTCATTGTATACATCATAGTTTTCTTTCAATGGCAATCGAACTTTTTTTCTTACATCTCCATAATATATGTATCCAGTACAATCGCAGCCAAAACTATAGTCAAGGCATAACTTTTGGGCAAATACCTGCATAAAATCATCCTCATTGTATTCTTTATTTTTAGGCTTAGTTGGCTTATACTCAACAATGTTAATATCTGCAGTACCATCTTCTTTTTTTACTATTTCTACAGAGTCTACAATTCCATACAGATTATATTCCGGGCTATCATTATATACTTTTACAGAAGTAATAACTCTTTTCCCTTTAGACGGCACATAGCTCATATTATTATGTACTTTTTTATGCATTATGTTTGCTTTAACTACAAACGTGTTTTCAGACCAAGCCTTATCTATTTCCAAAAGCCCCCACCTATGTGGGCAGTACAGATAATGCTGTATTGACCTTATTGTAATTTCATCATTAATCATATCATACTAATAAGTTCCACTCCCTGTGGCATTTCGTTATCCACTGATATTTCATAATCATTAAATTCCCTAGGTGGATTTTCATTCTTATGTATTATTGATATTTTATCAAAAAGAATATGCGACGGACAATTTCCTAATATATTTTCATGCTTGAATATATAAAGCTTTCTCATGCACATTTTTCCTCTAGCTGCACTATGATCGTGTTCAAACATATTAATTATTGCATTCCAGAGCAAGTCCAAATCGTTTTCACTTAAACCCGTTGTTTTATTCGCAAGAGCAGCAGACACATAACCTTCAGCTCTATACAAAGCATAAGGAATAATGCTCTTTCTTCCCATTTCTGTTTCTCCAGTTTCCTGACGTTCACCGGTTGTTCTAGCCTGTCTTGTTATTGTAACATCTTCTATATTTACAGGGGAAACACTCCTCGCAAAATTAATCTGTACCGGACCTCTGACTATACCGCACGGATTATCTCCAGTTGACATAACAGCACCAAAAGCTCTGGCATCAAAATAGTTCTTACACATATAATCCCTTGCAGTTCTTACATCATCTGTATTTTTTCCTTTCTGTCCGGTTTTAAGATTATTCTCCTTATATGCATCCTCAAATTTTGTATTAAGAGCCTTATCCGGCTTTATAAGGATGTTGTACCCTGCTTCACCGTCTTTACAGAGTTCCACATAGTTTCTTATTTTTCTTTTCAAACATACATCTGTTATGTATCCGAAGTTAGTTTCCGCATCTACTCTGGGATTGTTTCCTGCATCCGGGTCACCGTTAGGATTTCCATTCTCAACATCAAATAACATTACAAAATCATATCTGTTTTTAATAGCCATTTCATTTCCTCCTATTTATCATCATTTTTTTCAAAAAAGCTCTGGTTCTGATGGTAATAACCTATCATAAATTTCCCTTGTTCAGTAAGATTTAATGTATCAGGAAATTTACCATCTAATGAATTAACTATTTCACCAATACTCTTGTTGAAAAATACTGGCGAACTCACTTTGTTAAGATGATTCTGTGCCAGCTTAAGCAGTTTAGGAAAGATTATTGCCGGCTTTGATGCCGCTGATGAAAAATAAGCATCTTTAATAGTTCTGTTCAACTGATTATTTGATGCACTTTGCTGCAATCTCTCAAGCACAGCAAATAGTCTTCCACAAAGATATGCCTGATTATTATTTTCTCTGTTTAATGCCACTGTTAACTCCTCCCCTCGACATAAACTTCTCTCTTTTCTGTTTATACAGGCTTTAATAATACCAGCTCTTATATAATTAAGTTTTAAATCAGTATCTGTTTTTACCCTATGAACAACTGTTGCAAGTAAGTATTCAGGGTACCGGCTATTATAAATTATAGCCTCAAATATTTTTGCAAGCAGAGATGGATCTACTGTTTCATTTTTACTTTTGGGTGAAATGAGTTCATTTTTCAATCGCCACAGTTCTACCGTTTTTTTCTGACCGACAATACGCATATCATTCTGATGTCTCGCAATATTTTCTAGAATAAATCCAATTTTTTTATGATATATGAACTTAAGTGCAATTCTAGAGCTATTTGGTTTAAATCCTACTATGTAAAAGTCAACATCAGGATCAATATTTTCAAAACCATCTAACCTGCTTGTAACGATATTACCATCTTTAGCTGATTCCATAAGTTTTGCTAACATTTCTTCTGTCTGTTCAGTATCAAGGACATTGCTATTATAAAACAATATTGCGGAAAGCAAGTCATCATATTTTTCTTCTTTACTCATTGCCCAAAACACAACAGTCACATCGTCAATTGAATTTTTATTTTTCTCACTGTTCAGCAGATAATTCAGTGCTTTAGTGTATTTGTGCATAACACTCTCAGATATATTGCTGTTATATGATTGCTTATGTCCATATGATTCTTCTGCTTCATTATTAAACCCAATAAGAACACCGCCAGTAGGCAACCCTCCTTTTATTCCTTTAATTTTACTATGTATTTTTGCAATCGGTGCAGCTTGTCCATCAATAGCACATTGTGCAAACACCGCTTCTTCTCCATCCTTTTGGTTGCTGTAAATTTCATTCCATTTTTCTTTTACCTGTGGATTATCGTGAAGAAGTTTATCAGGTTCTCCTGACAAACAAAAAGCAAAATATTTATTATACTCTTTTCCCAAAGATAAAAGGTATCTGTTCTCAGTTTCATTTGCCGGAATCCAATTTACAATAAAGTTTCTGTAGGCATTAACAACAGGAACATCAATTCCCTCTAAAAAAGCCTTATTCTTCTCTACAAACTCTTTATGTGAGTTTTCAGCTTTATTTGTTTTATCTTCTGTTGTTAATATTTCTTTATCCATATTTAGCCCGAAAATATATACTGGTCTATGTTCGATTATATTTGCTTCAATCCCTGACTTTTCAGTTCTCTTTGGCATTATCAGTTTTTTAGGAATTTTTTTCTCTTTTTGTTTCGTTCCATTTATTATTACTTCCGTATCACGATAATCTATAATATTATCAATATTCCCTTCAGGAGTAAGTGAAACCAGATAACTTATATCCACAAAAGAATACTTGTCATCTAAAGTTTTTCCCCTTTCATCCAGAATATCACAATAATCGCAGAGTGCCTTTATTAACATCTGGTTTCCCTCCTGTATTTATCAACATCAATAACGCCTTTTATCATATGTGGGCGGTAATACTTTGTTGTTGCCAGGTCTGAAAAGATTGGATTATTCCAGTCATTATTCTTAGGAATTCCATTATCTTTGAATTCCACTTTATAATTCATAAATCCCAAATCAACATCGCCCATAGCTATAATGTCTGAACTTATGAGGTCAAAGTCAAATTCATCAACCATTTCTATGCGTTTTACTGGAAATTCACTGCAGCCCAGACAAGGTGTCCTAAACTGCTGACCTTTTTCCAACCTTCTTTTTATTATCGAATAATGCTTCTTTGCACTATCATCTTCTTTTTCATTTTTTATCCCTGTAGGCTCAAAATGAAATTCTACTCCATATTTAACATTTTTAAGAACCACAGCTCCACGCTGGCTTCTTGTCTCAGAAGTATAGATACAAGAGTCATCACCTTTTCCCTTCATCTGCGACAGTACTTTTCGTTTCGATACTTTTTCTTTAACTTCATTTCTACGTACATTTATGAAGTCTATAGGGTTAAAAACTATAATCTTATCAATCACATACTGTATTGCCGGTTTCCAGTAAATACTTTTTAGCATTCCTTCCAATGCTCCCGGTGTAGGCACATCATAGCTTACTCTCTCAACCTTCATTTCAGGTCTTGTAAAGCACGCATAATCACCCTCAACCATAATTTTAAAACCGTAGCTCACTTCAAAACTCCTTTCTGCAATCTTGTTAGATAAAATAATCTTTTGCTTCAAATAAAATCCCTGTTTCCTCATCATAATAATCTGTATTTGTTAAACACCAGATGCCACTATCATAATCATCTATAATATTTTGTCTGTACAAATCATCAAATTCGTACTGATATATTGAAAAAGCGTACTTTTGTAATATTCTTTGGTTGCCATATCCGTATTCTCTCAGATGTTCAATCATAGCCCCGCTTTTTTCATCTCTTGTCACAACCACAGATACAGTCTTTGAGTCTATCAGTTCAAACCTTTGCGAATATTCTCTAAAGGGGATACTCTTAAAGCTCTTACAGAACTGATGCATTGAGTTTTTTACGATATTATCGTGATTTATAAAAAACAACCTGTCATAATATTCCTCAACACACTCATTGTTTGTTATATCTCCGTATTTTTTAATCAGCCCCTTTGTTATATTAGTTCTCTCATCTGCAGAGGCTTTTCCAAATTCGCTGTCAAATTCAAAAATAAATACCTCTGCATTTTCCCGTTTGCCTTCGCGATTACATCTTCCGCCAGACTGCAATATATTATCTAAACCTGCCATTTCTCTAAAAACAGTAAAAAAGTCCAGGTCTACACCGGCTTCAATAAGTGATGTTGAAACAACTATAATCCTTCTTTCTTCAGGCACATTTCTATAATCCGGATACTCCTTTTCAAGATTGCAAAGTTCTTCCTTAATCCGGGTTATAACTCTTTCTCTATCATATGCCGTCATATATGTTGATAAATGAAATTTTCTGCCTCGCAGTCCTTCAAAAATCTGCTTTGCTTTTTTCCTCTTGTTTACTATAATCAGGCTCGAAGGATATTTTTCAGCATAAGATATAAGAGAATCATCACTTACATTTCCAATATATTTGTATTTGCATTTATTAAATTTTTCAAATCCTGATGTATCATCTACAAGATTATATATTTTAGTATCGCTTATTGCATATTGTGCTATCAAATTTTTAAAATCAGGCATAGTAGCTGTCAGAAAAACAGCTTCACTATTAAGATATCTTGTTATATACGAAACAGCTTCAAGACAAGGCTGCAAGTAATCTTTAGGCATAAGATGTGCCTCATCAAATACTAAAATACTGTCGGCCATATTATGTAGTTTGCGAAGTTTCCCCCTCTTATTTGCATATATAGATTCAAAAAATTGTACTGCAGTTGTAATTATAAACTGCGCATCCCAGTTTTCTATTGCTAATTTAACCGTAACTCTATAATCTTCTTCCAAATCTTCTTTATCGTCATATGAAAAGGTTGACTGATGCCGTAGAATCTCTGCATCATCTTTAAAAATCGCCTCAAATTCATTTGCAGTTTGCTCAATTATACTGTTATATGGAATTATATAGATAATCCGCTTCTTATCTTCTTTGATGGCTCTCTCTAGTGCAAATTTGACACTGCAGAGAGTTTTACCACTTCCTGTAGGCATATTAAGCAAATAAATTTCTGACTTTTCAGCAGTACAATCAAACGCCTGCTTCTGTAATTTTGCTCTTGTTTTCTGCAGCTCTGTTATACATGAGAAAGATGCTAGTTTATCATCAATTTTTTTTAGGCATTTAACGAAATCTGCAGTTAACTTACGATTAGTATCACCATTGCAAAACTTTGCCGTGTCTAATGAATCAGCATCTGTTAAACACGAAAAACAATATCTAACGAGAAATGCAAATTTATCTATAAGCTTATTACTATCATTATCACAATCATTAACTATATATTTCAACAATTGTTCACTATTATCTATATTCGGAACTTCTAATTCCCGAGCGTAAGAGTCTATTGGTTCATATGTTCTCTTTAATCTTCCATGTAAAGTTGACATATCTTTAGTGTCATTGAAAAAACCAGTATCAGCAAGGCCGCTATGATGTCCTGCAATACAGTGCTCAATTATTAAAGCAATCGAATTTAAATACCTATTATGTGCAACAATTGCACCACAGATAGAATGTTCAACCCTAATATTATCTCCCTGTATTCTTTTTTGAAAAGATGACTGATATTTACCTATATCATGTAATATACCTATAATATACATAAGGTCTTTCAGCTCTGGAACTGCAAACTTTCGACACAGCATGGCCACATTTTCACTGTGTTCCTTAATAGTTTGAATTTGCTTTGTGTCTTCGTTTATATGTGCAATATACATCGTTTTCACTCCAATATAACGTTTCTTTCCCCTCAATATCTTTAAAACTGCGGCGTATAGTATAGCTTTCTATATAAAACCTCAGTCTAAAACAAAACTCCAAGGCCAAGCATCTCTGCTCCGCCTTGAAGTTATATTTAAACACATTTAATCACATTATTCATAATAGTACCCTCTTATAAACTCAATACATTTACTGCATCTATTATACATTATTCAGACTATTTGCACAACAACAACTTACCCTGCCGGTACTACATAATCGTATATATGCCAATTTCAGTCATCAACCGTTTTTTCCGCACCTTTTGTCACAATATTCGCCGCTGCTGCAACCGCTTACAGCTTTTTCATTGCTTCGCCAAACAGACCTATTCCAAATCCCAATATACCTGCAATACCCAGTAAAATTTTAAACATACGCTTCCTCCTTAACTCTTAATACTAACCTGATATATTTACTATACCATATCTGATGTACGTTTTTAGGTGCATGCAATATGATATAATAAAAAGTTTTGAAATGCTTTTGCATCTCATTTATTCAACCTTACATTCTGCTGCGTAAAACAAAAAGAGCAGCTCGCAGTTGAACTACTCTTTATCTACTATGTCTCAGGAGTGATGAGAAACCGCACCCTCACAATAGTTTACAGCTCTATCCCCCTAACCAACACGATAATTTACAGTACCATTAATATTCCATTAATTTATCTGAAGCTTGTATATACCCTGCCCGGCTTCAGCTTATATCCTTTCAGAAGTCTGAGTTCTTCAATCGTTACAAGCTGATATCCCTGTGAAACAAGCTGCGGTATTATACGCTTTGAAGCGTCTGCCGTCGGCTTGTAAAGGTCGTGCATCAGAGCAATGGCACCGTCATATGCGCCGTTTACAACAGAGCTGTAGGTCTTTGAGGAATTCTGGGTTGCCCAGTCCCTCGTATCTATAGACCACAGGATTATCGGCATACCTACAGAGTTTCTGACATTTGATGACTGGTCCCCGCCCGGAGTTCTGCATATAACCGGAGCCTCCCCAATCTGTTTTTTGACCGCGCTGTTGCATCTTGAAATCTGTGATGCAATCTGCGAGGAATTCATCTGACCGTACCAGCCGTGATTCCAGGAATGGTTTCCAATCTGACAGCCCATATTGTATGCTCTTTTGAGCTGTGATTTATACGATGACACTCTGCTTCCCACAACAAAGAAAGTTGCAAGTCCGTCATATTTCTCAAGAGTGTTCAATATTGTGCCCGTATTCGGAGACGGTCCGTCATCATATGTAAGAGCTATGGCCTTTTTGCTGCCGTATACAGTCCTTACAAGCACTCCGTCCTCATCAAAGGTATATACGTTCTTTTTTATCTTGTGCATACCCGTATACATTTTGCCGCTTGTTTTACCGAAGTAGTATTTCCTGCCGGAAATTTTGGTAAAGCCTGTGTACATTTTGCCTGTGGTTTTACCGAAATAGTATTTACTCCCCGATATTTTGTGAAAGCCTGTGTACATTACAGAGGTTTTCTTCCCGAAATAATATCTGCTTCCGTCTATATCCTGCCAGCCTGTAACATATGCCCCCGTATCATCGGCATAATAGGTTTTGCCGTTATCATTTACCCAGCCTGTTGTTATCTCCTGATCCGGACTTTCAGGCACCTGCGCCTCGGCTGCGTATACCGCACCTCCGCCTGATACCATAATGCCCAGCGCCACTGTCACTGCCGTAAATAAAGCTAAAATTCTCCTGCTCATTTCTCTTCCTCCTATAGATTTATCCCTTTAGTAATGAATGTATTCTGTGATTTACCATTTCGATTGCCACCTGATTGTGTCCGCCCTCCGGTATAATTATATCCGCATATTTCTTGTACGGCTCCACAAACTGCTCGTGCATAGGCTTGACTGTGGTAAGATACTGGTTTACCACAGACTCAAGAGTCCTGCCTCTCTCGCTTACATCGCGAAGAATTCTGCGTATAATTCTCACATCTGCATCTGTGTCTATAAACAGCTTGATATCAAACATATCTCTGAGCTCCTTATTCTCAAAGATAAGTATTCCCTCAACTATAATAACCTTGGCGGGCTTAACTGCCACAGTATCATCTACTCTGTTGTGAATTGTAAAGTCATATACAGGTCTTTGTATTTCCCTGCCAGAAGCAAGCTCTCTGATATGCTCTATCATCAGATCCGTATCAAAGGAATCCGGGTGGTCATAGTTGAGTTTTTTTCTCTGTTCAAATGTAATGTCATTGTGCTGCTTGTAGTAAAAATCGTGACTCAGAATAGTGGTTCTGTCGTTAAATTCTTCTTTTATCTTTTTGACAAGCGTGCTCTTACCTGAGCCTGTACCGCCTGCGATGCCTATTACAATTACATCTTTCATATCGCTTCTCCTCATATATATTACAGTTCGCGGATTTTCAGGTCTGATTAATTATACAACAGCAGGCTCCGTTGTTCAACAGGAAAAGACTGCCCGAAAGCAGCCTCTGATTATATCTCTGATTATATTATCCTGTAATTATATACCCCTTTGTATCTTGCAAACATAACAAACGAAAGCACCAGAGTCACAGCATCAGCAAATGCCGGAACAAGCCATATGCCTGTCATTTCAAGCAGCCAGCCCAAAAGGAATATGCCCGCTATAACCATGACAAGACCTCTTGACATTGATATTGCAGCGGATATGATACCGTTTCCGTAGGCTGTAAAAAAGCCTGATGCGAATATATTGACGCCGCAAAACAGCACAGCTATTGCAAGAAATCTGGTTCCTGTAAGCGCCAGATCAAACAGCTCGCTTCCCGGTCTTTCAAACAGCATAACTATATATTTTGCAAACACCAGACATACCACCGCGCTTGCGGCAGAGGTCACCAGTGTAAACCATCTGGAATATCTGATGAATACATTGACCTTGTCGTATTCCCTGGCGCCGTAATAATAGCTTATAAGCGGGGATACGCCCGTAATATATCCAAGATGAACAGACGTCAGGAAGTAGAATATGTTAAGCACTATACTCACCGCCGCAACGCCTGTTTCTCCCGCAAACCGTATAGCCATAAGGTTAAAGAAAAACGTTGCAATTCCGGCAGATGATTCGCTTACCATTTCAGATGAGCCGTTGACAAAGCAGTGTCCTATGTACTTCCAGTCAACAGTAAACTTCCTGAATGAAAGCCTGGTTTCTCTGAATATGAAATATGCTCCGCCCGCCAGCATAACAGTCACAAGCCCTGCAACGTTCGCATATGCAGCTCCTTTGAGTCCCATATCAAGAGGTCCCATCAGAACGTAATCAAGCGCCAGATGAACCACTCCTCCCGATATGTACAGAAACAGTGTGAAGCCCGGATTTCCGTCAACCCTGATGAAATACTCAAACAGCACCCCTATAAACGCTGCGGGAAATCCCCAGATGAGTATCCCAAGATACTCGGAGCAGTAGCTTTCAAGCTCTGCAGTGGCTCCGAGGAAATCTATAACCGTATCCATAAATATCAGGCACAAAGCAGTCATAATAAGCCCTATTACAAGTGCAACCGCACATATGAGGGTGTATTTCTCATCCGCCTCTTTCTGATTTCCCTCTCCCATTTTGATTGCAACTATGGCGCTTGAGCCTGCCGCAAGCATTACTGCAACACCCCACATAATACCCTGCGCGGGATATGCTATCGAAAGACTTGCCAGCGCTGTTTCGCCCACAAGATTTGCGACAAAAACAGAGTCAAATCCGTAATAAAGCGCTATAACCACCATCATAAGCACTGACGGCCAGACAAACTTTACAAAATTTTTAACTGTAACTCCTTTATCAAAAATATGTTCCATACGTCTCTTCTCAACTCCTTTTTTTTATGGTAAAGTATATTGTAACTGTATAGTCAATATTAAATTTTAAAAAAAGGTGAGGATATGGAAACTATCAAAAAAAAGTCAAAGGGCTATTTCACTACGGGAGAATTTGCAAAGCTGTGCAACGTCAAGAAGCAGACTCTGTTTCACTATGACAATATCGGTATTCTCAAGCCTGAAATAACAGGCGAAAACGGCTACAGATACTACTCCGCAATGCAGCTTGATACCTTTAACACCATATCAATGCTAAAGGAGCTGGATATGCCTCTTGCCGACATCAGAGAATATCTAAACAGCCGAAACCCCGGCGATTTCGTAACGCTTCTCAGGGAGCAGCTTGTTCTTGCCGATGAAAAAATCGCAGAGCTTCAGTGGCTTAAATCGTTTATACAAAGGCGTATCAATATCACATGCGACGGTATGAACGCGCAGCACAACAGAATATATCTTGAAGAAAGACCCGAGGAATACTACATAATCACAAAATACACAGGCAGCAGTGATGACAGGGATATCTATCCCGCAATGGCAAAGCATATAGCCTACTGCCACGACAATCAGATATACAGTCCCTACGGAATAGGTGCGCTGGTGCCTGTCACTGAGGAGTTCACATCCGAAAACAGCTACAATTACTCTCACCTTTATACCAAGATAGAGCCTGTAGACATAACCACAAGAGAGAATGTAACGATAATACCTCCGAGGACTTATGCCGTAATAGAAAGCACTGAGGGTTATTCCTCACTTCATACAATGTACCTGAAGCTGCTGAAATTTACAGAGGATAACGGCTTCAAAAAAGAAGAGTACTTCTTTGAAGATACTCTCCTTGATGATATGTCGCGTTTCAGTTATGACGATTATGTACTCAGAATCTCGCTTCCTCTGAAGAAGGACTGATTTGTCTGATAATGCTCCACGCCTCTATCAGACGCGGAAGCGACCACGCCGCATTTGCAGGCGATGTTGACGGTAAGGTTTCCGCCGGCAGCTCTGTGGTTTTTGCCGTATATTTTTTGTAGTATTTCTCCGCAGTTCTCCCGTTTATATACACTCTGCGTATAGGGGCATTGTCAAGGATAATGCCAAGATCCGTAGGCACTGCGTTTCTGATGCTGCTGTCTGAGCTGCCTGTTATTTCACATGAGGCTATAACATCCCATAGTGCAATATGGTGCCTGTGAAGAAATTCCTTCTTCTGCTCGATATCCAAAGGCACCTCGTCTTCAAACACACCGGCAAGCATTTTCCAGAAACGGTTCTGCGGATGACCGTAGAAAAATCCTGTTTCTCTTGATTTAACTGACGGGAAACTGCCCAGTATGAGTATTTCAGAGGCTTCGTCCCACAAAGGTATAAACGGATAGTCATACAGACCTGACTCTTTTTCAAGATGATCAAGCATCACGTCTGCATCAGTAAAAAACCTTGCGCACTCTCTGTTTGAGGTACTCAGAAATCCATCCTCCGTACTCCTGTCAAGAAGCTGTACCAGAATATCATAACAGCCTGCTGTATTAAGTACTCCCACAGGCTTGTCAAATTCTCCTATTGTTTTAAGAACAAGAGCCTCAAAGAACTCATCCATAGTACCTATGCCGCCGGGAAGAACAGCTATGGCCTCGGCCTCCGCCTCCATGGTTTTTTTGCGGCTGTTCATATCTGGAGTTTTAATGACTCTGGTACACCCCTCGTATGTAAAGCCCTCCCTGTCAAACACCTTGGGAACGACTGCGGTAATCTCTCCGCCGTTTTCGTGCACGCCCTCTGCCACAGCGGCCATAATCCCCTTGCAGTAGCCGCCGTATACAAGGCTGTGTCCTCTCTTTGCAAGCTCTCTGCCAAAGGCTCTGCCCTCTTCATAATATTTACTGTCAAGCTCATCGGAAGATGAGCAGTATACACAAATCTTCATGTCTGAAATATGTCCTCCTGTATATCATATATTACATCAAAGCCTCCGCAGTTTCCATACAAAGATGAAGTTGCAAAGGCTTTTTTCCTGTTATATACGGGTTTTTCCGACTGTGCTGCATCGTATTTTTTTCATAAGCTGTATTACAGGCAGATTTGCAAATGCAAGACCGTATACCGTAAGAAGCTGCGCAATATCAAGGCTCTGCACACTGAACACGCCCTGAAGTGCCGGTATCACCATAACTGCCGTAATCAGAGCTGTTCCCAGCAGAAATGCTCCCGCCAGATAAATATTATTGAAAAATCTCTTTGTAAAAATCACCGGTTCCTTTGCCTTGCAGTTAAAGCCATGAACAAGTCTTCCCATACATAAAGTTCCGAATGCCATGGTACTTGCAAGAACGGCGTTGCCTCCGCTGTAGCCTGTCATAAACGCAATCATAGACATTGCACCTATACACAGTCCCTCCGTACCTATACTTGCAAGATATGATTTTGTAAGTATGGACTCATCTGCATTTCTGGGCTTATCTTTCATGACTCCCGGGTTGTGCGGCTCAAGTCCCAGCGCTATTGCAGGCAGGCTGTCTGTAAGCAGATTGATAAACAGAAGATGCACAGGGGCAAAGGGCACAGGAAGTCCTGCAAGTGAAGCATAAAGCACTGCAAGGATTGCTCCGAAATTTCCCGAAAGTAAAAACTGTATGGCATTTTTGATATTCTGATAGATATTCCTGCCGTTTTCAACCGCCTTGATAATAGTTGCAAAGTTATCGTCCGTAAGCACCATAGCGGCTGCGTCCTTAGATACTTCACTGCCTGTGATGCCCATTGCAACCCCTATGTCAGCCTGCTTGAGAGCCGGCGCATCGTTTACTCCGTCGCCTGTCATGGCAACAATGCTGCCTCTTTCCTGCCATGCGCGCACAATTCTTATCTTATGCTCCGGTGACACTCTTGCATAAACCGATATCTGAGGAACAAATTCTTTCAGCTGCTCATCAGTCATAGAGTCAATCACAGCGCCCTCGCAGGCTTCTTTTTCGTCTTTAAGTATTCCTATTCTTCCGGCTATCGCCGCCGCCGTCACCTTATGGTCGCCTGTAATCATAACAGGTCTTATCCCCGCGCTTATACATTCTGAAACCGCATCCGCAGACTCCTCTCTCGGAGGGTCCATCATAGCTGTAAGGCCTGTAAATACCAGCTCATATTCATCTTCATATGACAGTTCTCTGCGTTCATCAAAAGTCTTAAAGGCAAAGGCCAGCACCCTAAGTCCGTTCTGTGAAAAGCTTCTGTTGGCTTCCTCTATATTATCTCTGTCCTGCTGCGTTATTTCACGAATAGTGCCGTTTTCCTTAATTGCCGTAATTCTGTCTAAAAGTACATCACAGGCGCCCTTTACAATCATTGTATACTGCCCGTCAAGCATATGCTCTGTTGACATCAGTTTCCGGTCACTGTCAAAAGGCACTTCGCTTATTCTCTCATATTCCTGTCTTATTGCACCCGTATCAAGTCCGAGATTTTCTCCTACTCTTACAAGGGCTGTTTCTGTCGGATCTCCGACTTCTTTGCCGTCTGCAATCTGTGAGTCGTTGCACAGCATACCGAATATGACAAGCTCCTTCTGCGCATGATTTATGAGATCTATTTTGGCCGCTTCGGTACAGACACCGTCTGTATAGTAGTTTTCAACCGTCATTTTGTTCTGGGTAAGTGTTCCTGTCTTGTCAGAGCATATTACAGACACACTGCCAAGCCCCTCAACTGCCTGCAGCTTCCTTATAATTGCGTGTTCTTTGGCCATTTTCTGTGTACCGAAGGCAAGCACTATAGTAACAATAGAGCTTAAAGCTTCAGGTATTGCCGCAACCGCAAGAGCAATGGCAAACAGGAAAGCGTCTGCTACAGCCCCGCCCCTTATAACGTTTACGGCAAACAGTATGCCGCAGAATACAAGTATAAGTATGGAAAGCTTTTTGCCGAAGTCGTCAAGATTTTTTTGGAGAGGTGTTTTCTTTTCTTCCGCATTCTTGATAAGTCCCGCAATTTTGCCGACCTCCGTCTGCATTCCCACCGATGTCACTTCAAATGAGCCTCTGCCGTAGGTTACGAAGCTTCCGGAAAACACTCTGCCGTTCTGATCCCCAAGAGCCGCAGAGTCTGTAACTCCGCCTGCGGCTTTTTCGACAGGAAGGCTTTCGCCCGTAAGCGCGCTTTCGTCTGTTTTAAGGCTTGCGCAGGAAATTATGATGCCGTCGGCTGCAATCATATCACCTGCCTCAATCACGACCTCATCTCCGACGGTTACTTCTCTTGCAGGTATCTGCATGAGGCTGCCGTCACGAATAACCTTTGCATGCGGCGCAGAAAGCTGCTTGAGTCCTGCCAGAGAGTTCTCGGCCTTTATGGTCTGAACTGTACCAAGTACGGCATTGATCGTTATTACTACAGCGATAACAATGGCGCTTTCAAGTTCACCTAATACTGCCGACACTGCCGCTGCCGCAATCAGAATTATCACAAGAAAATCCTTAAACTGTTCTATAAAAATCTGAAATGCGTTTTTGCGCTTTCCCTCTGTAAGCTCATTGAAGCCGTATTTCTCAAGATTGGCCTCAGCCTGTTTTTGTGTTAGCATAATACACCTCCCGAAAATATAAAAGAGACCTTTATTGCACATAAAAATATGCAATAAAAGTCTCACCATTTGATTACGATACGGATGATAATCATCGTACTGACGACATCGTAAACGCCCTATAGGCGCCAGTTACTCCCTCTTATTATCAACTACTATATAGCATTTTATTCCGGTTGTCAATTAAAAATTTTTAAGACTGATTCTTTTTGTTTACTATTTCCGCAAGCTGTTTTCTTCTGGTACTGTAATTTCCTTCGATTTCCAGCTTGCTGTAAATCCTGTTTACATACTGCTTGACTGTTCCCTCGGAAAGAAACAATGCTGCCGCAATTTCTCTGTTGCTCATACGCTCTGCCGCCATTTTGGCTATCTGCATTTCTCTGTCTGTGAGCCCGTCAATTGCATCACTTCCGCAAATCCGGTTCCGTATATCAGTACAGTTTGCCTCGAATTTTTCTCCCAGCATTTCTATCTGCTCTGCAAAATCACGATGATTAAATTCTCTGACAAGCCTTCCTGTATATCTGTAGTTTTCGGCAGCAGGTATAATGCACCAGTCGCTTGCAGACTCTTTGAGCGCCGCCTCAAGCATTGCAGATGCTTCATCTCTCATACCCAGCATCTCATAGGCTGCCGCAGTCTGTATCTGAATATGAATTCCCACAAGGACGTAATTGAGCCTGCGGCACATTTCCATAAGCTTTTCGCTGCGCGCTATGACTGTCTCAAAGCTGCCCTGCGCCAGATATACCTGATTTTCAATCATCTGCATCATAGGAACTGCAGGATTTAAAATATTGGCGGATTCAATATGATGCTCTGCAAATCTATCGGGTATATGCTCGCATATGCCTGCCAGCGCGTAATAGTATGAATTAACGCTGTCATTTACAAGCATCAGCATTGTATCGTGGTGTTTTCTGATTTCACTACTGTCACAATATACGTATTCGCTGCCGTCAAACAGACTTTTTCTGAGTCTTATAAAGTCACAGCACTGAAGCAGATAATTCTGATGCTTCTCAGCGGCTCTGTACTCGGCTTTTGCAAGAAGTACTCCCGCTGCGGCAAGCTCACCTCTCATAAATGCTTCCTCTGCGCTCATTACAAGCTCTGCTCCCGCTCCGTGCTCATCGGTCAGCTTGTAATAAAACGGCATGGCATTCTCCATAACAGCCACCTCCTGCTTCATATTTCCAACAGTGCGGTGAAACATCATAAGCACCGACGGTGAACCAAATGTAAATGAACCGTAGGTTTTAATTGACTGTGCCGTATGGGTCATTTTGCTGCATGCGCTCCGGTGAAGCCTGCTCATACCCTCAATATCGTTATAGCACAGGAAGCTCATAATAAGGTCGCACTCTCCCAGCAGATTTTCCCGCTGCTCCTGTGTAAGCCCCGCATCGGTTTTGACAGCTTCGGTAAGCAGTTCTTTAAGTTCAAGCATTTTAGGTATGTTGCCCCACGAAAACAGCCTGCGCATAAGCACAAGTATCGCATATGGATCCTCTTTGAGTTCATCTGCCGTACAGCTTTGCAGAGTTTCTATAACTTCTGACGGATTCAGACCTGCCAGCATTACCCCTGCGTCTTCTGCAACAACTCCAAGCCATGCCCTGCGGTTACCGATGCGTTCATAAAACATCATAGCTCTGATATACTCATTTCTTAATTCGTGCCATCTGCCGTAACGGTTCAGATACTTTTCCTGCACAGATTTGTCATACTGTGAAAAAATTCTGCCTGCGCAGGTTTTGAGCATATGGTGGAAACGATAGCCATTTCCGCCTGCAAGCTTTCTGACAAAGGCATTGCTTTCCGTCAGTTTCCGCAGGAACTCCTCTGAGCACTTATTCTGTGTAATATATTCTGCCATTTCCAGTGAAAACTCATCTGCAATGCTCATCACCGCAATAAATTCTCTAAGCTCCTCTTCAAGCGGATCTATCAGGGCGGAGTTGAACATCTCGTAAATATCAAGAGTTTCGCCCGTCATATCACCATACTCTTCCATACTTCGAAGCTGAATATATACGGCTGAAAACCACCCCTCGCTTAAATGCATAAGCCTGTCAAGCTGCGAATCATTCATTGATATGCCGCATTTACCGGCATATACGGAAAGCTCCGTATAGTTGAGTCTGAACTGATCTGCATTTATCTCATGAAGCTTTCTGCCAAGCTGTACAATATCACTGTTTTGCAGAAAACGGCTTCTGCCTGCTATAATTATATGTACATTTTCGGGCAGTTTCTTTGCAATCATACACAAAAACGATACAACACCCTGACTCCCCAAAAGATGAAAATCATCAATAAAAATATAGCAGGCTCTGTCTGTATCAAACATACTGCATATGTCCTCTGCCAGCATGACCGAATCAGACAGCTCCGCCGGAAATTCATATTCCAAAAGAAGCGGAAAGCCTGCATCTGCAAATGCTTTCTGGGTGCTTTTCCAGAAAATCTGTCTGTTGTCCGAATAAATGCTGATTCGGATTACATCCGCATCCTCTGCCAGCGACTTCTCTCTGAGATACCAGCTCACGGCAGTTGTCTTGCCGTATCCCATAGGCGCCACAACCGCTGTCAGCGGGCAGTTAGAAATATTTCTCAGCGACTCCTGCATTCTTTCCGATATATATATTGTATTAAGGTCTTTTTTGCGTTTGCTCAATTCTTTTACTCCCTGTATGTATTGATATAA
>URGK01000006.1 GCA_900547295.1 uncultured Eubacteriales bacterium | reverse complement strand
GGCCACGCACGCTCTGATTGACGCGTTGCTTGCCGCCGCCCGATTGGGAGACATTGGTTCACTGTTCGGTGTCGGTGCGGACGCGCATGGTGCCGGAATGCATGGCATCGATATGTTGCAAGAAGTTGTGGCGCATCTGGCATCCAACGGGTATACGCCGGCATCGGCCTCGGTGGCGATCATCGGCAACCGCCCGAAAATCGGCACACGCCGTGCTGAAGCCGAAGCCGCCCTGTCTGCGGCGGTTGGTTGCCCGGTATCGGTTACCGCCACCACCACCGACCATATGGGATTCACTGGCCACGGCGAAGGCATCGCCGCCATCGCCAATGCCTTGGTGGAGAAGATATAACAAAGCCCCCGCTATGAATTCGCCAGCGGGGGCAAGAAAAAATGGATGAGATTACTTCCGCATCGTCTCCACGGCTTTGGCGATAGCCCAGAACAGGGTGGAAAGCGTCACGATGATGAAGCTCGGGGGAGCGGGGAACATCGCCGACAGCACGAGTCCGGCCCAAATCGACACCAAGCACAGCACGCTGGCGATCACCATTGCCTTGAATGGGGAGCCGGCCAGAATATTGGCGGTGGCCGCGGGCGTAATCACCAGTGCGAAAATCAGCAAGGTGCCCACTGCCGGCACGGCGATGGTGATCACACCGGCATCCCAGCTGTGGCCCTTGGCGGGAATCTCTTCCTGCGCTTTGATAACCGTTCCGCAGACAGAGCAGCTGATGCCATCCGTCAGACCCGTTTCGGTACAGGTTGCGGGCTTGCCCGCAACGGTCTTCTCAGTGTGACCGGTCGCAGGGATCTCAGTCTGCGCAACGATGATTGCGTTGCAGACGGAGCAGTGCTTGCCCTCGGTCTTGCCGGATTTGGTGCAGGTCGGAGCCTTTGCTGCGTCAATGACTTCGGTGTGGCCCTTGGACTGAATGGTTTCACCCTTGGTGATTTCCTTGCCGCAGATGGCGCAGACTGTATCACCGGTGTAGCCATCCTCGGTGCAGGTGGCATCCTTCTTGTTGATCACCTTGGTGAGAGAATGGTTGTCCTCCCACTGGGCGTAGAGGGTGGTATCCGCCGTCAGATTGACGGTCGCGCCATCCGCATAGGAGTCGCCAGTACCGTCAGCCGCCGTATTCCATTTCAGGAAGTTGTAGCCTTTACGGGTAAAAGAGTTTGCGTTCAGTGCGGTATCCGTCTTTGCATTTACGGTCTGTGGAGTCATCGTGCCTTCGACCGGGTATTCCGCACTTCCGTTGGCTTCAAAGGTAACCGTCAGCTCCACCGGCTCTTCGCCGCCCCAAACGCCATTGACATAGTTGATAACATCGCCAGTGTTTGCGGTCGCAGTTTCCGTGTAGGAGCCGTCTTCGTTGTGCAGCTTGGCGGGAGTAATGGGGATCTCATGTGCCGTCACGCTGCCCTTCTGGGTATACTGATACGTCTTGGTCTCCGCGCCGGGGGTACCCTGCTGGTTGTAGGCGCCGGTACCGGCGCTGGAGCAGATGTCCGCACCGCTGGCGGTGGTGTAGATGCCGCCGATGGCGGTCAGTGTACCGTTGACGTCCACCTGTACATCCGCCAGAGGCGCACGCTTACCTGTCCGTCCGGGGGCAACGACTACCGACATGTACTGTGCGTCACCGGCACCGCAGTAGCCGCCCCACTCATCACGGTCATAGATGTAGATGCTCTCGCCGCTGGACACCACTAACTCGGCGCCCTTGGCGATGGTGGCCTCCACGCCGGGCAGCAGCGCCGCCGTCTGGTTGATGGTCAGCTTGCTGTCGGAGGTCAAATTGATGGTCATGTTGTTGGTCAGCGGCAGAACATAGCCGCTGGAGCTGACTTTCATGCCTGCCAGCTTCAGACTCAGGCTGTTGAGCTCTGCCTCACCGTTGATGGTGTAGATGATGCGGTCGGTGGCGCCGTCATACGCCTTGGTCAGACTGCCGGAGACGATTTTGAACATGCCTTTGTCCCCGATAAAGGGAATGGAGGTGGGGTTGATCTTCCTTATGGCGTATACCGCAGTATACACCGTCTCGCTGGCGCCGGCGTGCAGGGTCAGGGGTACCTCCACATTCTGCACGGCGTACTGGCTAAAGGGGAACACCTTGTTGCCCATGTCAGAAGATGCCGAGCCGCCGCGGAAGTCCAGAATCTGGTACCATTCGTAGACAGAGCCGCCGGACTCCACGGTGACGGCGCCGCTGCCGGAGATGAAGCCCCATGCGTACAGGCTTGCGCCGGACTGCACGGTGATGGCGCTGCCGGATTCCATTTTGATGTAGCCATAAGGCCCAACGATGCGGCCCTGCTGACCGCCGGAGGCAGCATAATACTGACCGCCGATGCTGATGGCCGCCCCGTTTGCAAGGGTGAGGGAGCTGCCCGACGCCATGGTCAGCGTCCGGAAGGGCTTAGCGGTCGGGGTAGAGGTGATGGCGGTCGGGGTACTGGTATAGCAGGTCTTGGCCTCATCGAAGGGGATCAGCAGGGTGACCTTGCTAGGGATGGTGTAGTTCCCCGTGATCTTACCGCTCTCGGCGAGTGTGATGATAGCGGGCAGGTTCTTCTGCGCCTCCGCGATCGCGTCGTTCAGGTCGTCAAACACCTGACCGCCGGTCTCAAAGAGCGCCAGCTCCTTGCTGACGAATCGCGCCGTGATGATACGGTTACTGTCAAAGTTCAGAGTGGTCTTGGCATCGGTGCTGATGCACTTTCCGCTGGCCACATCGTACCACCCCTTGAAGCGGTAGCCCTCCGCCGGGGTCGCCTCCACCTGATAGGCGGTCATGGAGCTCTGGGTGTGGGTGTACACCTCGGTGATAGTCTGCCCGCCCACGGTATAAGAGCCGTTCTCGGCGGGCTGGAAGGTCACGGTGGCGCTCACATCGGCCACCAGCTTCACGTTGGTCATGGTGATCTTGGTGTCGGCGCTGGTGCTGCCGGAATTGATCTCCACCTCAACGGTGCCGCCGGCTTCAAGCTCCTTGCTGAAGCTGCCGGCTATGGTGGTCGTGGTGTTGTTCACCAGAATCGTACCTTCGCTTACCACGACGGTATAGTCAAAGGACAGCGTCGCCTTTGTGGTCTTGTTGTTGGTGATGGTCAGCGTAGAACGATAGTCACTGCCACTGCCGCAGCCTGACCCAGACGTAGACCGAGCCTTACCGATGATCTGCGTGCCGCTGGCACTCCACGCACTATCTGCGGTCCCATTGAAACTTAGCCCTATATTCTCATCGGATAGCCCTGTTACAGTTCCACTGGTTGCTGCATTTACAGGCATGCTAACAGCAGGCAGCATTGCTGCTACCATTGCAAATATGAGTGTTAATGATAAAAACCTCTTTACAATGTTTTTTACTTCAGACATGTTTCGTACCCTCTTTATTTTTTCTTCGTGTCTTATTCTGTTTTGTCCTTATTTCAAAATATATGCTTAGCCCTATAATCAGTGAAAGCAGCGCCCATATATGCGCCTTATGGAACATATACATGCCGGAGGATGTTCTGAACCATTCCTCAATGAATCTGAATATCCCGTATGCTATCATATATATAGGATAAATTGCGCCTTTTCCTTCCCTGTTCAGGACCTTCCTTCCCAAAGCGACCAGCATTACAATATAGAATGCAATCTCTATCTCTCTGGTCGGATAGTGGAACTGTGTCCCCGCTATTAACCTGCCTGTGCAGCATCCGCTGATAATACAGTTAATCCTTGCACACATAAGTGTGAACAGCAGGCATATGGTAAATATATCGAACACCTTCGAAGGCTTCTTCTTTGTAACTGCCGAAACAAGGAAATATCCTGCAGGCATAAATGCCACCGCACCAAACAGGCTCATGCTGCCTGCGCTGTCCATATCAAATCCTGTTTCGATTACGGCAAACACTTTAACCGTAAGTACACCGTATAATGTATGCAGTATAGAAAAAAGCACTACCTTAACCGGTGATATTTCAAGCTCGTCTCTAAAGTGCATCAGCCAGCATATGCTGAATACCGTACCTGCCGCAAGAAGAAACCACAGTGAATGCTCCGTAAGCCAGCTAATGATCTCACTCATTTCCTGCAACCTTTCTTAATATATATTTGATTAATTTTCATTTCCTTATTCCCGTATTTTGAGTACACAAAAACGGACCCTGAATTCCAGCAGCTATCCTGCTGCTCCTATGATTAATCCTTAATCCGGTGTAATATGTATCACACATTGCTGCTGCCTGCAGCGTCCCCGCTTGATTTAAAAAAAGTACCCTCCAGAAACTCACGTCACCGGCAGATAAACCATAGATGCCCTATTGTCAGATACCATGTTCATATTCCCCCGAACAAGGTTGTCTGCATATAGGAAATTCATTGGTCCGCATAATTTAAATATTTCAGATTCTGATAATCTGTATCTGCCTGTTCAGCTTTTTTCAATTGTGAAATCATGTGTATATTCATATGTTTCTTCATCATTTTATCACATAGTATTCATTTGAGCAATATATTTATTACAAAATAACACTATTTTATGCCAATATTCGCCAATAAAATATATGTAAAAGGAGATTTTTACCTATATGGATGTTCTTAAAAGATTAGATGATTTAATGAAAGAACGCGGCTGGAGCGACTACAGGCTGGCTCAGAATTCAAAGCTTTCATCTTCTACCATTGCAAATATAAGGAGCAGGAATACGGTTCCTTCAGTTGTAACTCTTGAGTCCATATGCAATGCTTTTGGCATTACCTTAGCCCAGTTTTTTGCTGATAACCAGACTATGGTACATCTTACTCCTGAACAGAAGGCTATGTTTGACTCATGGGTTGCTCTCACACCCGATCAGAAGAATATAGTTTCTAACATTATTTACGAATTCAAAAAAGAAGAATAGAAGCAGCTCCTTATATGAGTTGCTTCTTTTGTCCAAACACCTTAATCCATAATACTGTATGCTATATAATCAACCTGAATAATGTACCTTGCTCAGACAGTTATTATTCACAGTTCCTCTCCTACAAACAAATAAAAACAAGGAAGCCGAATACCCTGCCATAAGGTATGCAGCTTCCTTTAATTTCAGTTGTACTGTGAAGTGAACTACTCCGACTTTCACTTCGCTTAGAAGTCGGAGCTTCCTGCTTCAACCACTACTGCCCGGCTGATACCTTACGGTACTGAAAATTTTCTCTTATTTAAAAATAAGCCATTTTTACTTCGGAACTTGAGATTTAAAAATGTAAAAAATTTCTGTTAAAATCAGATAATGCGCTCAGAGAAACAGATTAAGATTAGTCAGGGGACCGGAGAAGAGGAATACAATCAATTACATAGAAAGATTCCTGCTGCAATGGTATGCTTTTTTGTAAAATACGGTTAAAAACAGATCTTTTGGTTCATGTTAAATGAATAAAAAAACTATAATATTATAAAAACAGTAATTTAAACATTATGCTGTACGAAAGGAGGAATTATGAACAGAAGTTTTATCAAAAAACTTATTGCAGTTATAGCTGTGCTGGTTCTTGCACTGTCATTTACAGCCTGCGGGGAGAAAGAAATCGACCCTGAAAACTATGTAACTGAAGAAAAATATGCAGAACTGCTCGATGCCGACTGGAGCTCCATGAGCTTAAAGGAAACGGAAGAATTTCTTGATGTAAAAGGAGAAGTCGACAAGAAGTTGTCCGAACAGATGGGAGAAGGCTTTACCGCAGCCAAATTCAAGGGACCTGAAGATGGTTCATATCTGATAATCAGATATGGCCCTGATGAGGATGGCAATGAAAAAGCCGGAAGCATCAGCCCTGCGGGCATATTCGTGGATATGACTCAATAATAAAACAACAGAAGCTGTCGTACCTTATTTATCGGAATCGACAGCTTCTTTGTCTGTGTTAAATTATTTCCGGAAATCAGTGTCTTGTTTAAGACATGTATCGGCAGCCTTGAAAGGCAGCTTCTGAAATGCTAAAAATTTTTTCTTGCTTAAATACGCCATATACCTAAAACGCATAGCCCGTTGATATTACCGGGCTGCATTATTTTTACTTCAGAACTTGAGATACACATACTACGATGCAAATTCAATCGGATATCCGTTTTTACTGCCATGCCAGAATAATGCCCTCTATAACCGGCGCCAGCCATTTGAAAATCATCGTGAGTATAAGGGTGATTACTACGGCCCTGCCGATTATCAGCCTCCAGCCGTACCTGACATCATGCTTTATCTGCCCGCTTCTGAGTTTATTTCTCAGTGATACTACATTCGCTGCCGACAAAACCGCATAAGCTGCAAGAAGCAGTCCTGCTGCCAGCAGGCAGATCATACCGGCTGCAAAGCTTCCCGGCATCAGAGACATATCGGTGCCGGTATATCCATACACCCATGCTCCCAGAAGTACTGCAGCTACAATTGCCGGCTGCAATACTTTTATTCTCTGTTTTTTGTAAAAGAAATCAAGTCCGTCACTGTCTGTATATATTTCCTCCGCGTTCACATCGTCCGTATAAAAAACGCGGCTGCCGCACTGCTGAAATACTCCTGCGTAATGCCAGCCTGCTGAGCTGTATATCTCTTTTTCTTCTTCACTTATCATAGAGATTTCAACAAACCCGGCCGGTACCAGCCTGTATTTTCTCTTTGCGGGCTCTCCCTTTTCAAATATCACATGCTGCCACATGCTGCTATCCTTAAAAAACAGTCCTTTAGCCGCCATATCCGAAAGCCAGCTTTCTGCCGCGAATATATCGTTATCTATAAACGGTGTTAATTTCCTTACTGTATTTTTTCCCATAAGGCTGCTCCTCTCCATAAGTTTCTGTCATGCCCATCTGATGCTTAAATTATCATTATCAGTAAAAGCGTATACACCATAAGTACAATTGTGACAGCTTTGCCAAATATCAGCCTCCCGCTGTATTTCACATCGTGGCTTATCTGCCCGCTTTTGAGCTTCTTTTTTAATGATATTATATTTGCCGCTGATGCAGCAGCATAAATAGCTGTCAATACTGTACCAGCCAGTATATATATCGCACCCGCACCGTTTATTCCCTCAAGCACAGCAGGCCTGTCACCTTTGAAGCAAAATAGATATACATCAAATATCAAAAGAGCTATCATCAGAACTGACGGCAGCAGGACCTTGCTTCGCTGTCTTTTGTAAAAGAACTCAAGACCCTCGCTGTCTGTATATATTTCTTCGGCGTTTTCATCTTCTGTGTAAAATACCCGGCTGCTGCATCCCTGATATACTCCAGCATAATGCCAGCCTGCCGACTCATATACAGACATTTCCCCTGTGGTTATTGTATAAAGCTCCATCGGTTCTGCCGGAACAAGCCTGTATCTTCTCTTTGCAGGCTCTCCCTTTTCAAATACCAAATTCCACCAGAAAGCGCCTTCTTTAAAAAAGAGTCCCTTTGCAGCCATATCCGAAAGCCAGCTTTCTGCCGCAAATATATCCGTATCTATAAACGGCGCTATTTTTCTTACTGTGTTTCCTGCCATAACGCTACTCCTCCCCGCATGCATCTGCTATGCACTGTTTCAGCCTGTTAATCTCGGCTTCGTAAATACCCCTGCCGGTTTCTGTAATGCTGTATGTTATTTTCCTGCCCTCTGAGGAAACTCTGTCTATAAGGCCCTCTTTCTGAAAATTCGACAGTATGGTGTAAAGAGTGCCGGGTCCCATAGATACTCTGCCGCCTGTGATATCTCTCACATAGCCTGCGATCTCTGTACCGCACATATCCTGTCTGCTGAAAGCCATCAGGACATAAAACATTGTTTCTGTTAATGTATCAAGCGCTTTTTTTGACATTGCTCCTCCTCTCAATATCGACATTCGATATTTCATCTTCAGTATAATATCGAAGTTCGATATTGTCAACACATTTTTCTTTACTAAAGGCTTAAAGGAATATATAATATCATACGGAAAATCTACATATACAAAGGACAACACAAAATGCAGGACAGAAATCTGAAATATATATTGTTTATTCTGATACAGAGTTTAATATACGGCTTCGGAAATCCCCTTACCAAGACAGCCTATGAAACCATAACGCCCCTGTGGCTTATTGCCCTCAGGTTTACCATATCAACTGTGCTTTTCCTGATGGTTTTCAGAAAGCATATATTTGCAGACACTCTCTGGCTCAAATCAGCCGTATGGCTGCCCTCCGCGCTCTGCTGTGCCGGAGCATACATAACCTGCAATATCGCTCTTAATATTACAACTGCAACCAATGTAGGCTTTATTATGTCAATGCCTGTACTGTTTGCTCCGCTGCTGCAGAGCCTCGTGCTTCGCAGGAAATATCAGATCAGAAAACTACCGGTTCAGCTTGTCGCCATAGGAGGACTGTTTCTGCTGTGCTGTAACGGCGGGCTGTTTGCTTTCGGACCGGGAGAAGCCCTTGCGGTTCTTGATGCTCTGTGTCTTGCTGGAGTTCTGGTGTTTACGGAAAAGGCTCTAGGCAGCAATATGAATGTTTTTCAGATAACGACAGCTCAAATGGGTGTTACTATGATTATCTCAATCATACTGGCATTTGCATTTGATAACACGAATGTTATTGCAGGTGCAGATGTCAGGGCGTGGCTGGTTATACTCTATCTGGCTGTCGTATGCACCATAGGAGGATATCTGCTACAGAATGCTTCGGTAACACGCCTTTCATCCTCTGCAGTTGCAATGCTCCAGTGCACTCAGCCCATACTCACAGCATTTGCTTCATTTCTGCTGCTGGGTGAGACTCTTACAGGCACAGGACTTGCAGGCGGCGGAATAATCATAGCGGCTCTGATAGCGGACAGCCTTATCTCAAGGCGCTGAAGGTTTCTCTTTACAAAACAGCCTGCCGGAAATATAATTTGAGTAGAATTACAAAAGCGGAGGTCTGATAATGCAAAAGGAAATAACATCTCACATTCCACTTTTAGACGAAAACGGTCAGTTAAACTGCCCCGGCTTTGCCAAAAAACTCTACTGGCAGTATGACAGAAAGGCAGTCAAAGCCCCTCATTTTAAAATCAAGGAGTGGGATTATTACTATATAATCAATGACAATTTCTGCGTGGCACTGACTATTGCGGACAATTCATATATGGGGCTTGACAGCATCTCCTTTATATCTTTCAGTAAGGAATATCCATGGGAGCAGACTGTAAGCCGCATGCAGTTTTTTACCTTCGGCAGAAAAAGCATACCTCACACATCGGAAAAGGGTAATCTGTTTTCAGAGGGCAAGGGCTATACGATTTCGTTCAGACATCTCGGCGACAGAAGAATTCTGACCTTTAAAATGGACAATTTCCTCGACAAAAGACCTATCGAGGGAAATATAACTGTTCACTGTCCCGAAACAGAGTCAATGGTAATAGCAACGCCGTTTAAAAACGCGCCAAAGGCGTTTTACTATAACCAGAAAATCAACTGTATGCCTGCAGAGGGCTATGTGTCTATGGCAGACACTATGTACTACTTCGACATGGAAAACTCCTATGCAGGTCTTGACTGGGGCAGAGGCGTATGGACCTACAAAAACACATGGTACTGGGGCAGCGCATCAGGTGCCGTAGACGGCATACCGTTTGGGTTTAATATAGGGTATGGCTTCGGTGACACCTCTGCCGCAAGTGAAAACATGATATTCTATAACAATAAGGCGCACAAGATAAGTCAGGTGAAATTCAATATCCCTATGAAAAACGGCAGAGAGGACTATATGTCCCCTTGGACTTTCACCAGCGATGACGGCAGATTTGAAATGGACTTCGTACCTGTTATAGACAGAGCCGCCAAAACGGACTTCAAACTGCTTTGTTCAGATCAGCATCAGGTTTTCGGCAGGTATACAGGCAGGGCTGTTTTAGATGACGGTACTGTAATAAATATAAAGGCCTTCATCGGTTTTGCCGAGAAGGTATATAACAAATGGTAATAATTAAGGGCTGTACTTTCAGATTGAAATCTATCGGTACAGCCCTGCGCTTTCTAGTATCTACTGTCTATATTTCTTATTCATTCTTTTCAGCATCCAGCTGTTTACTGCCGGGAACCCCTTTCAGACTGAACACAACCACACTGGCAATTATAACGATGCCGCCGATTATCGTTCCCATATCAGGCACTTCTCTAAGCAGAACAAATCCGAGCACGGGAGCCACCAGAGGTATTACAAACAGCCAGTTGCTCACAGTGCTTGTGTTTTCCGCCATATCAAGCGCGCGGTTCCAGAATATATAGGCGAGGCCTGCCGGGAAAAGCCCTATATAAAGCACTGCCAGAGCGGCAGGAACTGTTGCCTCACAGAAATCCGACACAGTTGCCGGAACAAATGCAAGCATTTCAACAGCGCCGAATACTGCGCTCCATGTCACTATATCCATAGGCGAATATCCCTTTTCGCCAAGCTTGCGGCAAATAACATTGTATACGGCAAACACTACCGCATAAAGCGCTTCCCATAAAATCCCGATGCCGCCGGACAGACTTCCCTGCCACAGAAGAAGAATGCATACTCCCGCAAATGCAGCGCATATGCACAGCCAGCCGACAGGTCTGATTTTTTCACCATATATTTTCCATACGCCAATAGCCGTAAGTACAGGAGCTATAGATGTAACCATAGAAGCTGTAGAAGATGTCAGCGTTTCCAGTCCAAGATTAAAAAACAGAGAGCAGGCAGAATATGCTCCCATGCCTGTAATAGCAAACCACAGTAAATCCGTTTTACAAAACGGCTTTTTTAATGCAAAGGATTTTCCCAGCAGCAGCAGAAATACTGCCGGCACAACGCAGCGCACACACGCAAGCGTATACGATGAAAACTGATCTCCGATAATCCTTGTAAAAGGAAATGCCGAACCCCATATCAGTATTGTAAAAAACGCAAACACATGCATTTTGTAATTTTTTTTCATATAAAATTGCCTCCTGAAATTTCTTTTTTTCACGAAAAAACGCCACACCCTAAATGGTGTGACGAAAAAACGCTCTCAGAAAAGTTCACACAAATTTTCTGTAGTAATTATATCACGTTTCCTGCCTGCCGGCAAATTGTTTTTTATCTATATTAACCCCTTTTTCTGATCCTCTGCTACTGCAGATTAAGCTTTCTGTCAAGCATCACATAAGTTACTGCCCAGTATACCGCAATCAGTACTGCCTGCGCTGCAATTCCCCACAGAAAGAGCGTACCAAACTCGTCTGCGCTGTTGACTGCGAAATCAAAAACATCTCCGCACACAGCGCCTGCAATATTAATCAGAATGCTTTCGCATATTCCAAACACTATATATGCCGCAACTGCTCCAATAACTCTGTGATTTGCAAACAGCTGCCCTGCTGATATTGCTGCATATATTTTGGCAGTGCCCATGCCGCAGCCAAATATCATAAGCAGAAACAGCTCTACCCCATAAAGCGCAATCTGCCCGTCACTTATATAAAGTCTGACCTCGTCAAACACTCTTCCGATATCTGTAAACAATTCACCCGGCGTCACAAAAACTGTTATCAGTATGAATGCCGATATGCCTGCTATTACAGCTCCGCATACAACCCATATAACTGCCGAAAGCAGCTTGTTTGCAATATGCGTATTAGTATTTACGGGAAGTGTGAAGCACAGATACCCTTCATTGCCCAACAGATTTTTGTAAAATCTCTGTATAATCAGTATTATAGTAAACACAAATATCGCAACTGCCAGAAGTACATATACTATCCCTGTCACCGACATGGCAATATTCGTTATAGCTGAGGACTCACTGCCATTGCCAACGCCTGCATACAGCGTTATTCCAAACAATATGCTGACTGCTATAAACGCCCCGTATACCGGCAGCATCACTCTGCCTACTGATTTCAATTCATATTTCATTAATGTTCCTAACATTTGAATACCTCCCTGAATAATCCATCTATACTCTTTGCTTCTTCTTCACGAATTACATCAGCCTCTTTGTGAAGCACTATCTTCCCTTCTTTGATAAATACGACTTCATCAAGCACATTTTCAACATCCGCTATAAGATGGGTGCTTATTACCACCAGCGCATCAGGATTATAATTTGTAATTATAGTTCTGAGTATATAATCTCTAGCTGCGGGATCAACACCTGCAATCGGTTCATCAAGAAAATACACCTTTGCATCTCTGCTCATTGTAAGTATCAGCTGCACCTTTTCTCTTGTTCCCTTTGACATTTTTTTGAGCTTCATGTCTTTGTCAAGATCAAGGCTTCTCAGCATTTCCTCTGCTTTTGCCGTATTCATGTCATCAAAGAAATCACTGTAATATTTAATAAGCTGGCTTACTGACATATAGTCAGGAAGAAAATCTCTGTCGGGAAGATATGCAACCTCTGCCTTTGTTTCCTTTCCCGGGTGGTTTCCGTCAATCAGAATTTCACCCTCAGTCGGCTTTAAAAGTCCGTTTGCCAGTTTAATGAATGTTGTTTTGCCGCTGCCGTTAGGTCCCAGCAGCCCTACTATTCTGCCCGCTTCAAGCTCAAGGTCAATGCCCTTTAACGCTTCTGCGGCTCCATATCTTTTAGATAGATTTTTACACTGTAATATACTCATTTTAATCCTCCATACTCCACTGCTTTACTGCATCAACTATTTCTTCTCTGCTCATACCGAGCTTTCCGAGGCTGTCAAACAGCTCATTTATATATTCCTTACTCAAGGTTTTTTTCAGGTTATCAAGCACTTCTTTTTCCTCCGTTACAAATCTTCCGCTGGTTCTCACCGAATAAAGCAGCCCCTCTCTTTCAAGCTGCGCGAATGCCTTTTGCATTGTGTTGGGATTAACCCCCGCCTCAAGAGCCATATCTCTTACCGGCGGAAGCTTGGCTCCCGGTTCATAAAGGCCGCTTGCAATGCTTATCTTAACCTTATCTACTATCTGTGTATAAATAGGTATGCCTTCTTTAAAAGTCCACTCCATTTCTGCTCCTTTCTCTAATCCTCTTTTGTATTATTGTATTACTTGCTTAATACAATAATACCATTTCTCATATTTGTCAACACATTTTTAAAAAGTTTTTCAAAAAATTTTTAAGGGCACAGAATTTCTCCCATGCCCTTGCTCAAATCTCATATATTCTATTTGTACAATTTCTGTACAAATTCCTTTATGTGCTCTGCCTTTTGGCTGTCCATAAACACCGTATTGTAGCCCTTGTGGTGCTCCGTAATCATTCCGGCAAATTCAAGACAGGAATGTCTGCAGTACCGCTCAAGCCCCTCTTCAAAAATATCAGAGCCCTTTTCAGGTGGATATCCGCAGGTGGTTACTGCCGCAAGCATTTTGCCCGCCCATATAGCAGGTCCTTTGGTTTCACCGTAGTATTTGTTCATGCCGTAGACAAGCCGGTCCATAACTGCTTTTAGCGGCGGCGTGCAGTACCACGAGTAAATCGGAGTTGCAAACAGTATAATATCAGAGTCCAGTATATCCTCTGCTATCTGCTGCATATCATCATTTTTGAAGCAGTTAAATCCGCTCCAGTCCTGCTGGCAGCTCCTGCACGCAATACAGCCGTCTATATTCATATCATACAGATGATAATATGTAAATTCTTCATTTAGTCTGTCCAGCTCACTGCAAAACACCTTAGTAAGCACTGCGGTGTTTCCCTCTTTGCGGGGACTTGCCATAAGTATACAGGTTTTCATAAGCAGTTTTCTCCTTTGTTACGGATTGCATCTGCCGCAGGGCTCATATCCACTGTCTATGAGAGATTCCCTGCTGCCTTTGTAGGTTTCTCTGTTCTTGTCTGAAATATCCTTGGCGCTTGCGCAGTCCGTATAGTGAAATTTATGGGTGTTTGTATTAAGCACGTATTCTGCCGTGCTGCTTTCACTGTAGGTCTTGCTGTCGCTCTGCCGGCTGCTTTCACCTGTCGCATAATCTATGGAAATTCCCGGCTGCACATTGTAGACATAAACGTTATACCAGATGCCCTCGCCGTTATCCTCGACAGAAGCTGCCTCCATCTGAACTCCGCTTGCCAGCAGATTGTTTCCGTCATATATCGGCGTTACGCGATAAAGCACATGATTGTCCGTTTCCCTGATATAGTCTGCCACCATATCCTCAAAGGGCAGCATACCCTCCACATTCATATATCTGGTGCCTGTAATCAGATTTCTCTCGTTGGCGTTCTCCCCTGTGAGCTGGTAGCCTATGAGATGGCACCGATTATACAGGTATTTGCCGTCAACATTATCATATTTAATGGTATGCCAGCCTGTCGGCTTCACCGAACCTATACTGCCGCGCTTTTCTGTCGGCATCAGATCCATGCCTATATTGGCATAGGCGCTGCCGCATCTGCCGAGACTGTCAAGACTGCTGTAGGTTTCAAAGGAGGATACCGTAAAATCTGCTTCATCAAATTCAGGCTCGTTGTTATTGATTGCAACATACGGCTGTCCGCTGTATTCCGGTACCTGTGAAAGCTCAATACCTCTGTCTGTATTTCCTCCCACCTGAGCCTGCGCGCCGCAGCCTGTCATTACCATACAAAGCGCTATGCAAAGTATCGCTGTAATTTTAAATCTCTTTTTCATCTCATATACACCCTTTTAGTTATTTTTTCGTGAGAGCTGCCTTTAAATTCAGTTTCTGAAACGAGTCTGAACAGCTCTGTATCCATATCAAAGTATCTGTCGGCAGGATAGGCTTTGTTCCAGCAGTATATAACAAGTGTATCCGCTTTGCCTGCCGCCTCTGACACATCCATATCCTCGGCAAAGCAGTAATCTCCCCTGCCTGCCGATAATGCAGGACTGCCGCTGCATATAACACGGCTGTCAGCATATTTTTCAAACAGAGCAAAGGAGTACTCGCTTGTGTACAGAAGGTGCTCTCCTGTCATATCCAGTATATCCTCGCAAACCGCTCTGTCACGCGACTGCCGCCTGCCGTTAAACATTATTCCGTTTTTGTTATCAACGCAGATTATGAGGTTCAATGCGCCTGCCTGCCTTTCTTCCGTATATATTAAGTATAGCATTTATTTCTGATTACGCCACCTCTAAATGTGACAATTTTCGACTGTTTTTCTTGACTTTTAATACAATATGATGTATTGTAGTTAGGCAATATTTAAAGGAGAAACAACATGAGACTCAGAAAAGAACCCGACACAATGCAGGAACAGGAAGTGCTTCTGATTGCAGAAGTATCAGATGCTTTTGCCCACCCTGCGAGAATAAAAATGTTCAGATATATTATGAAATGCAACAGAGAGAGAACTCCTGTCTGCAACAAGGACCTGATTGCCGAATTCGGATATGCGCAGGCAACCACCTCGCAGCACATCAAGAAGCTTGTGGACGCAAAGCTCCTTGAAACAAGAAAATCCGACAAGTTCACATATCTGTATGCCAACCTGGGTATGGTACAGCAGTATGTAAACGCAGTAAGGAAATTTGACTGAAAAAAGCCTTCCCGCACATAAGATGCCGGAAGGCTTTTAAATTATCACAGTCCTTTTTGACCTGCGTGTTTTTTGATTGCTTCAAAAGTCACATCACTTATGACATGCTCTAACCGGCAGGCGTCCTCTGCTGCTATTTCAGGATCAACGCCAAGGGTTATAAAAAACTCTGTAAGCAGTTTATGTCTTTCGTAGATTTTCTCCGCTCTCCTGCGACCTTCTTCTGTAAATGTAATATATCCCTTGCTGTCAACAAGTATATACCCGTCTTTTTTAAGAAGCCCCACAGCTCTGCTTACACTTGGTTTTGAAAAATTCATATAATCCGCTATATCTATTGATCTGACATCTCTGCCGTTTTCTCCAAGTCTGAGTATGGTTTCAAGGTACATTTCGCCCGATTCCTGAATTGACATACTCTACCTCCGTTTCATTGTAATATTCTATACTCATATTGCATCTCAGCGAGCGCCTTACCCTATCGGCTAAGCACTCTGAAACATATTATACCACATCAAAGCCGTCAAGTGTTACTTCTTGTTATATTCCTAAAAGATTTTTTATCCACTGTATAAATCTGTGCCACCCTGTTTCCTTTTCAGGCTCTCCGTATTTCCACCTGTCTATGATTTCTCCCTTCTGATTATACGCCGTGACTTCAAGGGTTCTGCGGCTTGCATTTACCACCTCGTAGGTGCTGTCGCTTCTGTTCATATATTCAATATATGACGGCAGATTGTTTACATCAAAATAATCGCTTCGCTTCTGCCCCGAATTTCCCTGTATATATGTTATGCCGTTTATCTCCTCAGTGCGCATATAAAGATGATGATGTCCCGAAAAGCACAGGACAACTCCGTAGTTTTCCATTATCGGCACCCAGCTTTCCCTTATTCTTTTGTAGACCTTGTTGATATCGTTTACGCTGTATGGCTGATGGTGCATACATACTATTTTCCATTTTGCCGAGGTGTTTTTAAGGTCTGTTTCAAGCCAGTCTGTAACGGCTTTTTTCTCTTTGGCATAAATAACCTCGCCGTCTGTTCTCTGTCTTTCTTTCAGCAAGAAGCTGGAGTTCATCACCGTGATATGACAGAAGCCGTAGTCAAAGGAATAAAATTCTTCTGCCAGTCCCGCAGGTCCGTTCCCGGGAAGCGCCATCATATCAAGATATGACGGAATTGTGCCGTCTGTTTCGTGGTTACCTATAGAAGTCATAACCGGGACTGATGAAAATACCCTCTCTCCGCTTTCAAGCAGCACCTCCCAGTCGGCTCTGCTGTTGTTTGAATCAACCATATCTCCCGCAGTAAGAATAAATGCGGCATCTCTGTTTTTTTCATATGCAGACTCCAGAAGCTCCTGCCATATATGATAGTCTCTTTCTCTGGCCTCATACTGCACATCGCCTATGAATATGAATTTTGTCTGTTTCTCATCGCCTGACGGAGTTTTAAAGTTCCTTGCATCCGACACTGCCTTGCCCCTGCCGTCATAAATCTGATATATATATTCTCTGCCGGGCGTCAGATATTTCATATCTGCCTCATATCTGTAATAACCTTTCCATACGCTGACATACTCTCCCGCCGCTTCTCTGTAGCCGCTAAAGGCTCCCTTGTAGCTGCCTGCTTCCATAAATCTTACGGTCTGCGGTTTTCCGTCACCTTTCCACGTTACCGTTACAGAAGTATACGGGTCATTTGTGACGGACAAAACCCTCTGGGAAGTCTCCCCGACTCCGTATGCGCCCTGCGTAAATACCGCAATATATATTATAACTGATATAAAGATGACTCCTCGTTTTTTCATGTCTGCTCCTTTGTATATATTATGTCTTAATTGGCACAAAAAATTACAGACCAGAAAATTTCTGATCTGTAATACGAGGCAAACGTTTTATTTTATTTATTATCGGATAAAACTTCTATGCTTATATATTACACTATATCTTCGCAAAGTTTTGTTGGCATACCAACACTTCTTGAATATTTTTAAAAAATTTTAAATTTGCTTTTTTTAAAGTCTATGAGGCCCTCTTTTTTCATCTTGTTAAGCTCATATGACAGGGCACTTCTGTTAACACAAAGATACTGTGCAAGCTGCTCCTGACTCATTCTGATGTCAAACACCTCTGTGTTTCGTTTGCGCTGCATGATAAGCAGGTGAGCCATTATTCTGTCGCGAAGTCCGTGTTTTGATATTACCTGTATCTTGTACATCTGTCTGATGCTGATGCCAGACAGCAGATGAATTATGTTCTCAAGTATTATCTCTTTGAGGGGACAGCTTAGAATTGAAGCAATATCAATCATTATAACTGTAACCTCAGTATCCGCAGTATATGTAAGGGGACTGGTCTTGGAAATTGAGCTGGCGGCTTCAAGACCCATAACCTCTCCTTCTTCATATACATTGAGAAGATTTGTTTCTCCTTCTATATGAAATTTCTCCCCTATGACCTTGCCTTTTTTGACTACAAAAAGATGCTGCACCTCACTGCCCTCGTGGATAATGATTTCTCTCCTGCTGTAGGTTTTCTCACTAATGGCTATCATATTAAACAGCAGCGTGCATTCCCGGGCTGATAGTCTGTCAAAGAGTCCTGTACTTTTTAATGTTTCTACTGATTTAGTATCCAATATAACGTCCCTTCTGTAAATAAATATACTACAATTATACTATAAATATAGCAAAAAAGTGTTGCTTTAGCAACACTTTGCAAACATATTTAATGTATTCTTTTTTCCCTATTTATGATAGGTTTCATTATTATTGATTTTAAAGCATCTGTAAACCTGCTCCAGCAGGACAACTCTCATCATCTGATGTGGAAATGTCATCGGTGAAAATGACAGCTTGAAGTCTGCTCTTGCGCTGACCTCCTGCGAAAGCCCCAGTGAACCGCCGATTACAAAGGCTATGCTGCTTCTTCCTGCAAGGGCAAGTTCTGAAAACTTCTCCGCAAACTGTTCAGACGAAAGCTGTTTGCCTTTGATTTCGAGTGTAATGCAGTAATCGTCCTTTTTTATTTTTTTGAGGATTTCCTCTCCCTCTGATTTTTTGACAGCCTCTTCCTCCGCTTTAGAGGGCCTGTCCGAAATTCTGGTTTCCTTGAGCTCTGCAACCTCAATTTTAGCAAATCTTCCTATTCTCTTGAGATACTCCTCTACAGCCTGCGTCCAGTAATTTTCTTTTAATTTGCCTACACATACAATCTTTATATTCATAATTATAGGGCTATATACACAGGGCTTATCTCATCCCTTGATATTACACTTAGTCTTAAATCCCTGTCAATATACAGCCTGTTCTCCTCCAGTATATTTTTGATAGTCAGATGCGCCAGTGATGGACTGTTGTTTTCGTTTGAAAGATGGGCTAAAAGCACCTGTCTGTCCTTTGGATACTCCATGGTAATTCTGCATATGCAGTCGGCCGCCGCCTCATTGGAAAGGTGTCCGAAGTCTCCCGCTATACGCCGTTTGGTCTGATAAGGATAGCTGCACATTTGCAGCACATTGACGTCATGGTTTGCTTCTATTACAAGTATATCCGCATCTCTGATATCGGCAAACATATCGTCTGATATATATCCTGTATCAGTCACTATACTGACCTGCCTGCCCCCGCTGCAAAATGAAAATCCCACAGACTCTGCGGCATCGTGACTTGTCCGAAACGGTCTTACCGTCATATCGCCTATTTCAAATTCCTCATCCGCGCTGAAAACCCTGCGTTTTTCTTCGGGCACAAGGTCATCTATCTGCTCCCACGTTTTTTCGCTGGCATAGGTTTTAAGACCGGGAAGCTTCTTGTTTAAAACCCTCACGCTTCTGACGTGGTCTATATGTTCATGGGTTATGAGCAGTGCGCATATGCTGTCTGTATCCGCCTGTATGTAATCAATTCCTTCCATTATTCTTTTTCCGCTTATGCCTGCATCTACAAGAACTGCCGTGGTTTCTGTAAACACCATATAGCAGTTGCCCGATGAGCCGCTGGAAAAAGAGCAAAAGCTTAAACTCATATTATATCTCCTGTCGCACTTTGTCGTAATCACATCTATCAGTATACCATATTTTCCTTGCCCGCTCACAAGAAATATTGCATAATTATATCAGGAGGATTTTTATGACTGTTTTAAGAATATATACTGACGGCGGCTGCGCCGGCAATCAGAGCAAAACAAATTTCGGCGGATGGGGCGCTGTACTCGAATACGGGCAGCATCAGAAAGAGCTGCACGGCGGTGCACAGAATACAACGAACAATCTTATGGAGATGACGGCGCTTCTTGAAGCCTTTAAGGCTGTCAAAAAAGAGGGCCAGACCATAGAGGTGTTTTCCGACAGCTCATATCTTATGGACTGCTTCAGAAAGAAATGGTATGTAAACTGGCAGAAAAACGGCTGGAAAACAGCGAAAAAAGAACCTGTCGAACATAAAGAGATATGGGAGCAGCTCATATCTTATCTTGATGTTCACAAGATTTCGTTTTATCGCGTAAAAGGTCATGTTAATCTTAACAGCAAGGTCACCGATTTTGACAAGCTGTATAACAAATTTGTAGAGTGGAACGGCCCATCATTTTCTTACGAGGATTTTGAATATATAACAAAGATGAACAACAGAGCCGATGAGCTTGCCAATCTGGGCATAGATGAAGCCGGCAGGAAATAGGGTTATCTTGCCAGCTTCCATACAGCCTCTGCGGCTTTGCGCATATCCTTTACGGTATTGAAAGGCCCCGCCGAAACTCTGACAGCTCCGGTATTCCATGTGCCTATTGTCTTGTGTGCAAGCCCTGCGCAGTGAAATCCCGCTCTTACTGCAATTCCAAAATCATCGTTTAATACAGATGCTACTTCTTCACAGCTTCTGCCCTCAATATTAAAGCTTGTAAGGGCTGTTTTAAATTCGCAGTTTTCAGGTCCGTACACCGTAACCTTATTCATATTGCGAAGCTCCTCATCAAAGGCTCTGATAAGTCTTCTTTCATAATCTTCAATATTGCCTATTCCTATCCTGTCTATATACTCCGTCGATGCACAAAGTCCAGCTATACCTGCCGCATTAACTGTTCCGGCTTCATATCCGTCGGGAAATTCTCTCGGCTGGGTTATATCTCTTGATGCGGTGCCGGTGCCACCCTCAAGCAGAGGTTTCAGGCATATGCCGTCTTTAACATAAAGCGCGCCTGTTCCCTGCGGCCCCAAAAGTCCCTTGTGTCCCGGAAAGGCAATCATATCAGCTTTCATATCCGATACATTCACATATATGCTTCCTACAGCCTGCGCTCCGTCAACCAGAAATATTATCTTCTTTTTTCTCTCTGCATTTAATTTCTCAATTATATTTCCTATAGCACATATTGGCATCACCGCACCTGTAACATTTGATGCGGCAGTCACAACAACCAGTCTGGTATCCTCATTTACTGCTTCCCGAACAGCTCCCGCTCTGATGCTTCCGTCACGCCTTGCTTTTACTATGCTGCAGCTTACTCCCGCAGACTCCATAGCCTTTACAGGCCTTAATACAGAATTGTGCTCCATAGCGGTTGTAACCACATGGTCGCCTTTCTGAAGCACTCCTTTAATCGCTATATTAAGCGCCTGCGTAGTGTTTGCCGTAAATACTATGCGCTCCCCGCGCCCGCCTGCGCCTATAAATTCTGCCAAAACATTTCTCGTTTCAAATACTTTCTCTCCTGTCATTATGGACAGGCTGTGCCCCGAACGCCCGGGATTGCCGCAGTAGTATTTAATGCACTGTGCCATAGCTTTGAGCATACAGTCAGGCTTTGGAAAAGACGTAGCGCCGTTATCAAGATATATCATATTTTTCACCTGCAAAATAATATTAGAGGGCAAACGCCCTCTAATATTATATGTTCGGTATCATCATTTGTTACTTTTATCTTTTATCCCCAGTTCAATACTTTCGCTGTTCTTATCCCCTTTCATTTTAATGCTGTAATCGCTGCTGTCCTTTGTTTCAAGCTGCGCCTCGCTGTCCTCTCCGGTAACGCGCACATCCTCAGCATCCTTTACATCAATCTCCACACTTCCGTCATCTGTAAGGTAAACAGATGAGTCAACCTCCTGCCCGTTGATAAACACCCTTACATTGTCCACAAGCTGTCCGCCTGTAGCCGCATTTGCTATGCAGGTCATTGCAAATATCAGTACAAGTATCATTGATACGATTACAAGCTTTCTGCTGCATCTCAGTTTCTTTTTGGTTTCCATTGCCTTTGCCTCCCAGTCAAGCTCACAGTCGGTATGGAGCTTTGAAAAGGTAGTCCTGTAAAGCTGTCGGTTATTCATCAGCCCACACCTCCTTAAGTTCTTTTTTTAATTTGTTTCTCCCTCGGGCAAGTCTTGTGGTTACTGCACTTTCGCTTATTCCAAGAAGCTCCGCTATCTCCCTGACACTATAGTCCTCATAATAGAACAGATGAAGTACGCTTCTGTATTTTCTCGACAGTGCCATTACGCTTTCAAACAGGCGGCTTTCTTCAGGCTCCTCAAAGCAGAGAGTCTGTTCGTACTCTGCCAGAGGCTCCCTTTTTTTAAACCACGATGAAAGTGTCACATTTTTGCATTCGTTTATAGCCACCCTTATAATCCAGTTTCTGATATGGGCTGCGCTGTCGAAATCCTTACCTGCTCTGTGGTATTTCAGAAAAACCTCCTGCACGGCATCCTCTGCGTCCTGCCGGTTTCGGAAATAGTTAAAGGCTATTGCATATATGTTGTCCCTGTATTTTTCAAAAGCCTCCTGTGTGCTGTATCTCATCAAGTACTCCTTTTGCTGTGAAATGCATTTCATATATAATACAAGCAAAGAGGGCCATATGTCACAGAAATATATAAATTTTTTATTTGAAACCTGCTTGTTTTCAGGTTTTTTACATTTTTCCTCAGAAAAAACACCCATAACCGCTAAACTTTCAACGTCCGTTATCCGAAAATCTTTTTCTTGCTTTATTTATCACATTGGTTCATTATACGTTTACAGACCTGAATATTATTCTGTTGTTATGTAATAAATTATGTATTATAATAGAGGTAAGATATGAAGAACTATTCCTCAAGAAAAGCAATTAGACTGCTTGAAAATGACGGCTGGTATGAAGTCGCTTGCGTAGGCGACCATCACCAGTACAAGCACCCCCTTTAAAAAAGGAAAAGTAACCATTACTCACCCCAAAAAAGATATTCCGATAAAAACTTTGAAAAGCATTTCCCAACAGTCAGGAGTTATATTTGATTAACCCCTGCCGCCTGTAATTATGGAGGTAAATCAAATGTTAAAAAACCGCTATGCATACCCTGCAATATTCTCTTATGATGATGACGGCATAAGTATAGAGTTTCCCGATCTGCCCGGCTGCTGCCCCTGCGCAGACAAAGATGACACCGATATGGCTATCAGAAACGCCAGAGAAGCGCTTGGGCTTCATATGTGGGGTATAGAGGATGATAATGACGAGATACCGCAGCCATCTGAAATTGGAACTTTGCATTTTGAAAAGAATCAGATTCCTGTACTTATCGAAGTATTTATGCCGCCCATCAGAGAACGTGCAAACAGCAGATTTGTCAAAAAAACAGTTTCACTTCCCGCATGGCTTGCAGCCAAGGCAGATGAGGACGGCGTTAATTGTTCAAAACTGTTTCAGCAGGCTCTGATTAACTATCTCGGACTTAAAAACATTTAATGCCGGCAGGAGACAATTCCCTGCAAAGCAGCTTATTGTCCTGTATTGCCAGCTTTAAAAAGCTCTGTTACACTTGTTCTGCTGCGATTTCTGCCGCATACTCATATCCTTGTCTGTATGCATCCAGATTATCTGTCGCCATTGAAGCAGAGAAAGTTTCCATTATTTCAGCTTCTACTGTAGGATAGTGAATTTTAGGCAGCAGTTTTGTAAGCGCCCCCAGCATTATCATGTTCACCGTATAAGGTCTTCCCTTAAGCTCTGCCATCTCCGTTGCAGGAATCCTGAAGCTGCTTTCACGTTCTGTTTCGACAAGAGTCGAATTTATAAGGATGAGTGCATCTTTTTTTACGGTGCTGATATGTTTATCATATCCGATCTGATTAAAGGCTATGAACACATCTGCCATATCAACTTTCATATAGTCTATTTCCTCATCCGATATTACAACTTCCGCTTTGCAGAAGCCTCCTCTTGCTTCGGGGCCATAGCTCTGAGTCTGTGAAATATTGTAGTTTTCTCCAAGCCCGTAAGCTTTGGCAAGCAATACGGAAGAAAGTATAACTCCCTGCCCGCCGGCTCCCGCAAACCTTATATTAATTCTCATCTAATTTCCCTCCGCAACAACATCTATCGCCCCGTCCGGGCACAGCTTTTCACACATTCTGCAGCCTGTACATTCTCCTGCCTTTGCAACCTCCGGCAGATTTATGCCGTATCTGTTTCTTTTTCTGGATTTGGAAAACACTCCTTTGGGGCATATCTCAATACAGATATTACACCCCTTGCAGCAAACTTTGTCTATGTCTATAATCGCCATAATATTAACCTCTCTTTATTCCCTGCTCTGCAAATTTTCTCTCCATCTTATCAATATATTCCTCAGCAGCCCTGTCGTGCTTCAGAACACCGATTCTTATCTTTCCTTCGGGTTCCTTTGCTCCTTCCTGCTTTATATAGGTTATCTCTCTGTATTTTTTAAGAATCTTTGCCGGTTCTTTTTCTCCGTAAACATTTTTGCCCGCCTGTACCGGACATTGCGACAGTACCTCAATAAATGAAAACCCTCTGTATTCGATACCCTCTGCGATGGCTTTCGCAAGCTGAACCGGATGAGCCGTTGTCCATCTTGCCACATATCCGGCTCCCATGGCCATTGCAAGTTCACATCCCTTTACCGGTTCGTCTATTGATCCGTAGGGTGATGTTTTTGTCTTGGCGCCTCTGGGAGTTTCAGGAGATTTCTGCCCGCCTGTCATACCGTAGATAAAATTGTTCACCATTATAACCGTCAGATCTATATTTCTTGACGAGGCGTGCAGCAGATGGTTTCCTCCAATGGCAAGACAGTCACCGTCGCCTGTGAAAACAATGATTTTTTTGTCGGGCTGCGCAAGTTTCAGTCCCTCTGCAAAGGCTATTGCTCTTCCATGCATTGTATGCAGACAGTCAAGCTGATAGTAGCATGGAATCCATGAAGAGCAGCCTATACCGCTGACACACGCAACCTCGTTTTTAATGCCCAGTCTGTCAAAAGCCTCCATTGCCGCATGCTGTACAATACCGTTGCCGCATCCGGGGCAAAACAGCGTAGGCAGTGTGTCCTGTTTTATATACTTTGCATACAGTTTATTCATTTACACCCACCTCCTTTAATATCTCGTCGAGTATTTCCTTAGGTGTATGTATCTCGCCGCCGCATTTTGACATTTCGACAACTTTTTTGTCCGGCAATGCTCGCTGCACCTCCCGCACATATTTCCCCACATTCATTTCGGGAACTATTACAATATCAATATTCTTTGCAATCTCCTGAATCTGTTTCTCAGGAAAAGGCCATACGGTGTTGACTTTAATAAGGCCTACTTTGAGTCTGCTGTAGTCTGCATTTATTGTCGTTGATATGCCTCGCCTGAAAATATCCTTTACAATTCTGGCTCTTGCTCTGATTCGGCTGTCTCTGACACCTCTTGCAAGTTTAATGGCATTCATTGACGGTCGCACCACTGAGCCCCATGCAAGAATTGCCACATCTGCATCCTCCATATACATTGTTTCAACATCGGCGATTACATCTATGTTATCGCTTATCTTTTTATTTATGCTGCGAATAAATTCCCCGCTTCTGTCCGGCATATGACCTATTCTCCTGCCTCTTTCGTCGTGAAGCTGACCCTCTACCATCGAGTTCTCACCCTGAAAAAAATCAGCCTGCGGAGAAACCACATATTTTCTCTTCCCGGCTTTAATATTTTTTGAGCCGTATTCTATAATGGTTTTTTCTCTCATATGTCCGATAACTTCATCTGCAAGCAGAATTACCGGCGTCCTGAACTGCTCTGAAAGTTCAAAAGCTTTGACTGTAAAATCATACATTTCCTGTACCGACGACGGCGCAAGACATATTATCTCATAATCTCCATGACTCCCATACCTTGCCTGATATATATCCTGCTGTGAAGACAAGGTGGGCTGACCGGTTGACGGTCCTCCTCTCTGAACATTGACAATAACAACCGGAGTTTCTGTCACCGCCGCATATCCTATCGCCTCCTGCATAAGCGTATATCCGGGTCCTGAGGTCGCCGTCATAGCCTTGCTGCCTCCCCATCTGGCTCCTATAGCTGCGCAGACCGAGCTTATTTCATCTTCCATCTGTATAAACGCTCCTCCGGCTTTTGGCATTTCTTCGGAAAGCATCTCTATAATTTCGGTGGAAGGAGTTATGGGATATCCCGCATAAAATCTGCAACCGGCATATATTGCGGCTTTTGCACAGGCCTCGTTCCCCTGAAGAACCGCATATTTCACATTCTGAGAGTTTAAATCCATTTTTACTAACCTCCCTTTGCTGATCTTCTTTATATCATATTAACATCGTACATAGAATTAATCCACTGAAAAGTATGAATTTTTAAATATTTTAAGTTACTTTCACAAAACTGTCGCTCAACAAAAAATACAGCAAGGTTTTGCCCTGCTGTATAATCATATATTTCCTAATCCTATAACAGATGATTTTCTATAACCTGTACTTCAGGCTTGAAATCTTCAATCTGCAGATAATATTCTGCCGCATCAAACAGCGCCTGCATAGGGCAAAGGCCTATAACCTCTGTACCGATTACAGGAACTCCGTATCTTGCCGCTTCGTTTCTTACAAGCTCTGTAACTCTGTGAAGCGGAGTTACTGTGAAGTCTGTCATATTGATTGAAACCTGAGCGATATTTCTGTCCTCAAGCATAACTCCCATAGCCTTTACGCATTTTAATCCGCCGGAGGATTCTCTGATTATCTTGCCTATCTTTGAAGCGATTTCAAGATTATCAGTTCCAAGGTTTATGTTATATGCAATTAGCGGAGGTCTGCAGCCTACTGCTACAACGCCGCCTGTAGGGTGTATTCTCTGTCCGCCGAAATCAGGAATCCAGTCAGGGTCCTGTACTTTTTCTGCCATTCCCTCAAACTGTCCTTTTCTTATCTTTGCAAGGTTTGTTCTGTGAGGAGCAGTTGCTGATTTTTCATAAAGGAATACCGGAAGATCTGCCTCCTTAGCAATTCTTGCGCCTACTCTCTTTGATAATTCAACACATTCCTCAACTGTTGACTCTTTGATAGGAACAAACGGCATTACGTCAACGCAGCCCATTCTAGGATGTTCGCCCTCATGCTTTGTCAGGTCGATAAGCTCCACTGCTTTTTTTGCAAGCTTAACACTTGCTTCTTCGCAGGCTTCAAGGCTTCCCATATAAGTTATAACTGTTCTGTTGTGGCTTGGATCTGATGAGTAGTCAAGAAGTGTGCAGCCCGGTGTGCTTCTTATCTGGTCAACGCAAGCCTCGATAACTTCTTTGTTTCTGCCCTCACTGATGTTTGGTATTGATTCGATTATTTTTGCCATTTTTCTCTCTCCTTATAAGCTTTCTAGTATTTCATCATATAACTTTCTTGCAATAGCTTCCGCATCATCATATATTTTCTTTCCCTCGGCTTCGAAATACGCAGCTTTCGCTTCATCTTTCACACCCGGAAGATTAATCTTAACATTGAGCCACGCGCCCTTGATGCCTGCCATCAGGTTTAATATTGCAACGCCCAGGTCGCTGGCCGCGTTTGGATTTGATTTGCCGACCATGCTCTGCGCTATCTTAAGTCCCTCGTAGCAGCACTGCATGGTATCAAACGGTACCTGTGTCGCAACAAGTGTGCCGTCTGCTATAGCCTGTTTTCTTGCAGCCTTCTGCTCATCTGTATCCTTTGGCATTTTAAACGCTGCGGAAACTAGATTGAAAGCCTCTGTGTCCTTATCCACTCCGTCAAAGAGCTTTGCATAAAGCTCCGGTCCCTTTGCCTTTGCTTCTTTGCAGACATCCTGATAATCGGCATATTTTTCTTTGCCTAGGGTCAGGTCTGCAACCATCATAAACAGTCCCGCTCCCTGCGCTCCCGCAAGAGCTGAAACAGAGCCGCCGCCCGGTGCCGGCACATCGCTTTTAAGAACATCTAAATATTCGTTTACCTTTAAATCCACTAATTTCATTACATCAATTCTCCATTCTTTATTGTAGCCACTGCCATATTTGAACCAAATCTGTAGCAGAGCATTTCCATATCGGGAGCCTCCCATATAACCATATCGGCTTTCTTGCCGACCTCAAGGGTTCCCACTTCCTGCTCACGGTTGATACCGCAGGCGGCATTTACGGTTACGGCAGTCAGAATTTCCTCAGGCATCATTCTGTATTTGAGATAGCCTAAATTCATTACAAACTGCAGATTGAGCGACGGGCATGAGCCCGGATTGAAATCCGATGCCATGGCAACAGGTATTCCAAGCTCTATCATTCTTCTTACAGGAGCAAAGGTTGCTCCAAGATAAAACGAGGTTGCAGGCAGGCACATAGCCACAGTACCGCCCTCCGCAAGAGATTTCATACCCTTTTCATCTATAACTATGAGGTGTTCTGCAGATTTTGCTTTCATTTCACCGGCAAGAACAGAGCCTCCGATAGCCTCTATCTCATCTGCGTGTATTTTAAGGTCAAAGCCCAGAGCCTTTGCAGCCTCCAAATATTTCTTTGACTGTTCATAATTGAACACTGAATCCTCAGTAAATATATCCGCAAATTCAGCCAGATTTTTTTCCTTGACAGCAGGCAGCATCTCCTCACAGCACAGGTCTATAAATTCATCTGCTCTGCCCTTGTATTCCTCAGGAATTGCGTGAGGTCCGAGGAATGTAGCCGCTATGTCCATAGGGTGATCCTCATTCAGCTTTTTGATTACCTCAAGCATCTTGATTTCGTTTTCGAGGTCAAGGCCGTAGCCGCTTTTGATTTCGCAGGTGGTAACGCCCATATACATCATTTCATCGAGGAAGCCCTCTGTCTTTTCATAAAGCTCCTCAAATGACGCGCTGCGTGTTTTTCTGACCGTATCCATAATTCCGCCGCCAGCTCTTAATATGTCAAGATAGCCTGCGCCCTTTAATTTAAGCGGAATTTCATTCTGTCTGTAGCCGCCAAACACCATATGAGTATGACCCTCTACAAGACCCGGTGTAACCAGCTTGCCTTCTGCATCAATAATAGTGTCCATATCCTCTTCATTTACAGGTATTTCACCGTCTGAGGCTATGGCCTTTATGATGCCGTCCTCTGCATAAACCGCAGCGTTGTCAAGCTTCAGGTTTTCGCCCTGCTTCTCTCCGCAGTGAGGAAAGCTTCCCACCGGAGTCTGCAGTCTGCCGATATTTTTGACCAGAAGTTTACTCATCTATATATTCTCCTACTTCACAAATTTATCTATCATATCGTCAACTAATTTATCATCGGCAACATACGGGATAGTAATATGACCCTTGCCGGCATAGTTTGCATTGTACTCAACTGATGTTGAAACCGCATTTTCGTTTCTTGCCCAGCTTCTTCTTGCAACGCCGCCCATTACGTCCCACATCATTGCGGATTTAATAATATTGTCTGTTCTCTCTGAACCGTCAAGCAGCAGTCCGAAACCGCCGTTGATAGCCTTGCCTATGCCTACGCCGCCGCCGTTGTGGAGCGCGCAGAGTGACATGCCTCTTGCGGCATTGCCCGCAAAGCACTGAACAGCCATATCTGCCATTACATTTGAGCCGTCCTTGATGTTTGATGTTTCTCTGAACGGTGAGTCTGTACCCGATACGTCGTGGTGATCTCTTCCCATCATTACAGGGCCTATCTTGCCCTCTCTTACCAGCTTGTTGAATGCAAGAGCTATATTGGTTCTGCCCTCAGCGTCCTGATAAAGTATTCTTGCCTGTGTTCCTACTACCAGCTTGTTTTCCTTGGCGTCTCTGATCCATACCCAGTTATCTCTGTCCTGAGCTCTTCTGTCAGGATCTATGCAGTCCATTGCAGCCTTGTCTGTAGCGTCAAGATCCTCAGGCTTTCCTGACAGGCATACCCATCTGAAAGGTCCGTAGCCGTAGTCAAACAGTACAGGTCCCATAATATCCTCTACATATGACGGCCAGATAAATCCGTCCTTGTCGTCGTAGCCGTTCTTTGAGATTTCTTTGATGCCTGCATCATACATAGCCTTCATAAAGGAGTTGCCGTAGTCAAAGAAATATGTGCCGCGCTCTGTCAGGGCTCTGATTGCCTTGTAATGTCTGTGGAGAGTTTCGTCTACCCTGCGGCAGAATTCGTCTCTGTCCTCGTGAAGAAGCGCTGTTCTCTGTTCAAATGTAAGTCCTGCAGGGCAGTAGCCTCCGTTATATACATTGTGGCATGAAGTCTGGTCTGAAAGAAGCTCTATTTTGAAGTTCTTTGCAACAGCAGCTTCAAGCAGGTCAACGATATTGCCGTGATATGCTATTGATATTGACTCTTTTGCAGCGCGTTTTTCGTCTGCCAGTTTAAAAATCTCATCGAGATCGTCCATTATAACGTCTACCCAGCCCTGATCGTGTCTTGTCTGTATTCTTGAAAGGTCAACCTCTGCGAATATACCTACTGCGTTTGCAATGTTTGCTGCCTTAGGCTGCGCTCCGCTCATGCCGCCAAGACCTGAGGATACAAATGTGTAGCCTGCAAGATCTCCGTTGTCGGGAACGCCCAGCTCTTTTCTGCCTGCGTTTAATATTGTGTTGAATGTACCGTGAACGATACCCTGCGGTCCTATATACATCCAGCCGCCTGCTGTCATCTGACCATAGTTTGCAACACCCATTTCCTCTGCGATTTCCCAGTCCTCAAGGTTGTCATACATTCCGACCATAATTGAGTTGGTTATGATTACTCTCGGAGCCTCAGGCTTTGACGGGAACAGTCCCAGAGGGTGTCCTGATTCAACTACCAGAGTCTGATCCTCTGTCAGCTCCTCAAGGTATTTTTTGATAAGTCTGTACTGAAGCCAGTTCTGGCATACCTGTCCTGTTTCGCCGTATGTAACAAGCTCATAAGGATAAAGCGCAACCTCAAAGTCCAGGTTGTTGTCTATCATAACCTGAAATGCCTTGCCTGCAAGGCACTTGCCCTTGTATTCCTCTACAGGCTTTCCGTAAATTCTGCCCTCAGGTCTGTATCTGTAGGCATAAATTCTGCCTCTTGTTGTAAGCTCCTCCATAAACTCCGGTGCCAGTGTTTCGTGAAGCTCTTCGGGAACGTATCTTAAAGCATTTTTTAATGCTATTTTTGTCTGTGCCTTGGTAAGTCTGAAGCCTCTGTCAGGGGCTCTTCTCTTGCTGTCATCAAACTCCGGATATTCGGGAAGTTCATTGCCCAGCTTGATAGTCATAGCCTTGCCTATAGTTTTGTTATCTAACATTTTTTCCTCCTTTATTTTAAAGTTACAACTTTCTCAACTGCTTCGAGAATTGAGAAGTCCTTAACCATTTCATCGAATTTTTTGAGCTCGTCGTGCATCAGTATGTCGTCATCTACAGGCTCTGATACTGTTCTGATGTAATCGTATGCAGCCTTTGTTGCAGGCGCAAGATTTGATATGTCAGACTCTCCGATTTCCTGTCTGAGCCATATACCCTGAGCTGCTGCCGCAAGCTCTATGCCTATTACTTTCTGCGCATTGTCAAGCACCATTGCAGCTGTTCTTGCCGAGGTTGTACCCATTGAAACGTGGTCCTCCTGGTTGCCTGATGACGGGATTGAGTCAACGCACGCAGGGTGAGCGTAGATTTTGTTTTCGGATACCATTGACGCCGCCGCATACTGGGCTATCATAAAGCCTGAGCATACTCCTCCGTATTTTGTGAGGAATGCAGGAAGTCCCTCTGAAAGCTGAGGGTTAATAAGACGCTCTGCTCTTCTTTCGGATACGTCTGCAAATTCCGATATTGCCATTTTGAGAAAATCAAAGGCAAGCGCCATCGGCTGTCCGTGGAAGTTGCCGCCTGAGATAACCTCATCCTCGTCAGGAAATACGATAGGGTTGTCTGTTACTGCATTAAGCTCTCTTGATACAGCCTCATACACATACTGTATGGCATCTCTTGAAGCGCCATGAATCTGAGGTATGCATCTTAATGAATAAGGGTCCTGTACCTTTGACGGCTGCACCTCAAATGCATTTTTGGAGCCTTCAAGAAGTGTCCTGAGGTTTTCGGCAGCGTCTTTCTGACCCTGATGACCTCTCAGGTCATGTACCTTGTGGTCATACGCCTTGGTAATGCCGTGAAGAGCCTCTGCCGTCATCGCTGTTGCAATGTCTGCTGTTTTCATCAGATGCATTGCGTCCCAGAGCACATTGACTCCGACAGCTGTCATCATCTGTGTACCGTTGTTAAGAGCAAGTCCCTCCTTTGCCGCAAGCACAACAGGAATAATTCCCTCTTTTGCCATTGCCTCTGCCGCCGGAACTATCTGACCCTTGTATTCAACCTCGCCAAGTCCTATAAGAGCAAGCGCTATGTGGGACAGCGGCGCAAGGTCGCCCGATGCTCCAAGGGAGCCCTTTTCGGGGATAACAGGGTGTATTCCTGCATTGAGCATATCTATCATTGTCTGAATTGTTTCAAGTCTGATGCCTGAGTTGCCTCTTGAAAGAGCATTGCATCTGAGCAACATTGCAGCTCTTACATATTTTGTTTCGTAAGGCTCTCCCATAGCGCATGTATGGGATATTATGAGGTTCTTCTGAAGCTGCTCCGCTTCCTCTCTTGAAATAACTACGTTTGCGAATTTACCGAAGCCTGTTGTCAGTCCGTATATAACTGCGCCCTCTTCAAGTTTTTTCTCTATATAGTTTCTGGCCTTTATAACTGCCTCTTTTGCTTCCGGAGCGATTTCGACTTTCTCGTATCCGCGGCAGACGCGGATTACTTCTTCTACGGTAAGGTCTCGTCCGTTAATAATTACTGCCATTTTGTCCTCTCCATTTCTTTATTTTTATTCATAAACGAGTATAATTATTCGTCAGAATTTTTTGTAAACATGTCTTTTTTATTATATCCTATAACGCCTGTAATTGCTATAGTTTTTAACAAAAAAACAGCCCGCTTCTCCGCATCTGCAAGGCTTGAGCAAACTTGGACATTCCGGGCAGCAAATCAGACAATTTGCCTTATGTTTAATTTTATCGCTCTATCGCTTTATTTCATTATCGCTTTAATATGAATATTTATTAAAAAGCTCCGCGTTATGCAGAGCTTTATCTTTCATATTCGGTATTTGTTTGCTGCTTCCCTACAGCTCCACCAGAACTGCAAACAGCGACAGCGTTACTATTGATATTACGGTTGTAAGCAGCACGCCTTTGGTTGAAAAGCCCACATCTCCGTCATACTGCTCCGAATAGATGGTTGTGCAGGCCGCAACCGGCATTGCCATTTCCAGAATTATAATCTTGGCAAACAGGGACAGCTCTCCGAATATGAGGGTCATTGCCGCAAAGAATATCGCAGGCATCGCCAGAAGCTTGAGAGCCGAAAGCGCATACAGCCTCACATCGCCTATCATCTCTTTAAAATGTATTTTGCCAAGCTGGAAGCCCACAACAAACATGGCCAGCGGAGTTGTCGCAGAGCCTATTTTGTCAAGAGGCATATATATAACGTCAGGCAGCTGCACACCCAGCACAAACAGGCCTATGCCGATTACTATTGAAGCAAAGCCCGGCGTGAGAAAATGCTTTATGCTCAGACCTATATGTCTGCCTGTTGATTTTTCTATGAGTATGAGACCTGCCGTAAATATGAACATGTCACCTATTGCGTCAAGCAGCGCCGCATAGAATGTACCCTCCTGTCCGTAAAGTACGGTGCATACGGGTATTCCCATAAAACCGGTGTTTCCGAACATAAGCATAAACGTAATCAGATATGCTTTGGATTTATCTATTTTCATGGCTTTGCAGGTGCCCTTTGCAAAGGCGTAGGCTATTATCATGGCGCAGACCATAGCCGCCGCTATGTAGCCCATATTGATAACCAGCTCCACCGAAAATGCCATCTGAAGCGAGCATACTATAAGGCAGGGCCACGTCAGGTTTACAACCAGAGACGACACGCCCTTGCACTGATGCTCGTCAATTATATTTTTCTTTGACAGGATATATCCCGGTATTATCATCAGAAACAGTTTAACAAGTGATAATATTATTTCTGTAGTTGCCATCTCAATCCTCCTTGCGCTCTGTAATTTCAGTCCGCCTCATATATATCTGTTTTATTCCCTTGTATATAACGCATATTATGTATCCGAGTCCCGCATACCCCAGATACGGATACACAGTCCCTATAAGGTCTGTAAAAGGCAGAAGCCCCAGCGCAAATGCAAGCGCTGCAATGCAGCCTGCAAATATATAGCTTCTACGGCTTCCCTGCCTTGTGAATTTCTGTCCCACCGTCCACAGCATGGCGCTGCATGTTGAAAATATTCCGCAGATGAGAATTACCGAGAATACCAGTCCCAGTACTGCTGATATTTTCTCTGCCAGATAAAGGCTCGGAATACTCAGTCCGCATATCCGGGCAGCTTCCGTAAGCATTGCCGTATTCATCAGAAGTATTGCAAGTATCAGCGCAGTGCTTCCAAATATCGCTCCCAGAAGCGCCTCTCTGACATTTCCTGCTTCTCCTCCGAGAGCCGTATAAAACACCGAGCCGTCTGCAAGGTTGTAGGACAGATACAAAATCCCTGCAAGCCACCATATGCCCACAGGCTGATGCCTGCTGAGTTCTGATGCAGCTTCTCCTGCCGCAGATGCCGCATCGAAATCCTTTATAACCGTAACAATGCCTACAATCAGAGTAAAGCATATTATGACAGGCCCTATGACCGAAACAATTCTGACAAACCGCTGAAAGCCCGCCACATACGCAGCAAAGGCAGCTACAGCCACAAGCAATGCCCCTATATAATGGTTAAGCCCGTAATACTCGTTTAATGTGGCTCCCGCGCCTGAAATCAGAACAACCATACCGCCGAACATGCTGACCGGTATAAACCATTCGTAAAAGGCGCCCAGATATCTGCCGCAGAAAAACCTCGCCGGTGAGAAGCCATCTTCGTCTTTGTGCCTGAAGCCTGCTGTAAGCAGCATACCGCCCACCACCACAAACCCTGCAAGGTCTATGGCAATAAGCGCAAAGCTTTTGTATCCGTAGCTTGTAAAGAACTGAAATATCTCCTGTCCTGTTGCAAATCCGGAGCCCATAACCCACGATACATAGGCTCCCATAATCCGTATGACTGTTTTTTTGCTGCAGCGTTCTTTCATATATGCTCCTCCACAAGACCATATTTTATCACACTGCCGGCCACGTTACAATTTACTTATGCTTTTTTTCATATTTGTGACATCTCTTCACAACCTCTTTTGAGGTCCAGCTGCTGTCGCTATCCTCACCCCTGCACTCGCCTGATATAATTGCCTCATAGGTTTCGATTTTGCAGTCAAGTCTGTTGAGACATTCCTGAAGCTGCTTCATTTTTTCAAGTTGGGCTTCTCTTTCTCTTAGAAGCAGCTGTTTTCTGTCCGGTATTGTGTCGTCTCCCGCCGCGCACATTTTCATATATTCTGCAATAGTGCCTACAGGTATGCCTGCCCTTCTCATACATCTTATGAATTCGATTTTTTCAAGGTCATCTTCACCGTAGTTTCTCCTGCCGTTTTCGTCTCTTTGGACATAATCCAGCAGACCTTCTTTTTCGTAATATCTGAGAGTGTCTATGGACATCCCCGTAATTTTACTTACTTCTTTTATCTTCATATTATCATCTACCGAATATATGATATATGCTGGAGTCCACTCCATGTCAATACCTTTTTTAAAAAAATACCGCACTTTTTGCGGTGCGGCATTTTTGCTTTCTATTTATCTTCTTTTATATCCAGTTTGATGTGAACGTCTTTGAGCTGTCTGTCGTCTACTACTGACGGTGCGCCCATCATTACATCCTGTGCGTTTTTGTTCATAGGGAACGGAATGATTTCTCTGATTGACTCCTCGCCTGCAATCAGCATTACCATTCTGTCAACTCCCGGCGCGATACCGGCATGAGGCGGCGCTCCGTAGCAGAATGCATTGTACATAGCAGGGAATTTCGCTTTAACGTCATCTTCGCCAAGACCTACAAGTTCAAATGCTTTAATCATTATTTCAGGGTCGTGGTTTCTGACAGCTCCGCTTGAAAGCTCAACTCCGTTGCATACAAGGTCGTACTGGTATGCCATAATTTCAAGTTCCTTGCCTATATTGCCCTCTGCTTCCTCAAGAGCCTTGAGTCCGCCCTGAGGCATTGAGAACGGATTGTGGCAGAATTCAAGTTCGCCGCTTTCTTCTCCGATTTCATACATAGGGAAATCAACAATCCAGCAGAATTCATATTTTTCCTTGTTCATATGACCCTCTACTGTGTTGCCTATCATTTTTCTGAGCACGCCTGCTGTTTTCTGAGCGGCAAGCTTCTTAGGAGCCGCTGCGATACCTACAAAGCAGCCCGGCTTTAAGTCCAGTGCCGTTTTGAGTTCATCAGCGCAGTCTGCAAAGAATTTGGCAACTCCGCCTGTAAGACTTCCTGACTCGTCAACCTTGAACCAGAACGGTTTGTTTGCAGTCTGAACCTCTACGTCTGCGCAGAGCTTGTCTATGAATTTTCTTGTTTCCTTGAAGTCCTCAACCACTACAGCCTTGACAAATCCCTTGAACGGTTCAAAGTCTGTTTTGTTTGCGATTTCAGTGATGTCTGAAAGCTCAAGGTCTATTCTCAGGTCAGGCTTGTCCGAGCCGTATTTCTCCATTGCATCGTTAAACGCTATTCTCTTGAACGGCGGTTTTGAAGCTTCCTTGTAAAGTCCGTATTCTGCAAAGATAGGAGGCAGCACGTCTTCGAGTACTGCAAATACGTCGTCCTGACTTGCAAATGACATTTCCATATCAAGCTGATAGAATTCTCCCGGTGATCTGTCCGCTCTTGCATCCTCATCTCTGAAACAAGGTGCTATCTGGAAATACTTATCGAAGCCCGATGTCATAAGCAGCTGCTTGAACTGCTGAGGCGCCTGCGGCAGCGCATAGAATTTACCCGGGTGGTTGCGGGCAGGCACAAGGTAGTCTCTGGCGCCCTCAGGTGATGAGCTTGTAAGTATAGGTGTCGTTATTTCTAAAAATCCCTTAGCTGTCATAGCTGCTCTCAGAGCTGATACAACCTGGCATCTTAATATTATCTTGTTCTTAACCGCAGGGTTTCTGAGATCAAGATATCTGTGTTTAAGTCTTACGTTTTCGTCAGCCTCCTTGCTGCGGTTGATTTCAAACGGCAGCTCGTTGTAAATGCACTTGCCCAACACTTCGATTTTTTCGGGAACGACTTCGATTTCTCCTGTAGGAAGCTTTGAGTTCTTGCTTGAACGCTCTCTTACCACGCCCTCTACGGATATAACGGATTCGTTGTTTAAAGGCTTGACAATATTCATCATATCTTCAGTTTCGATTACGACCTGTGTGGTGCCGTAAAAGTCACGAAGCACTATGAATGCAAAGTTCTTGCCTACTTCTCTGACGTTTTCCATCCAGCCTACCAGCTTGACATTTTCGCCGGCGTTGGCTATTCTTAATTCATTACAATTATGAGTTCTTGACTGAAACATAGTTTCTTCCTTCCTGTATATAAATTTATTCTTGACAATTCAATTCTTTAATTATATCTTTTTGCGGAAGTTTTTGCAAGATAAAGAAGTCCGGCGCTGTACGCCCGTGTGCGGTATACCTTCTGCACAATTTTTCTATTCTTCTCCAAAACTATGCGAATATTTCTAGTCGGAGATTTTATTATAGACTATCTCTCCGTTAAACACAGTCATATCTGTTCCTGCAGACGGAAGCTCATCTTCGTTTTCAAATATATTCATATTGAATACATTTATATCTGCAAGCTTGCCTTCCTCAAGAGTTCCCAGCTTATCCTCCATATGCATCATATAGGCCGGTCCTATGGTCGAATTCTGTATTGCCTCTGCCATACTGAATTTCTCACGCGGATTCCACCCCTCTTCGGGTAAATTATTTTCCATACGCCTCTTTACTGCGCTGTACAGAGTATCAGCCGGATTCATATCCACTATCGGATAGTCTGTTCCGAAAGCTACAACAGCTCCGTTTTCCGCCAGTGACCTTCCCGGCCATGCCAGCTCTGCTCTTTTTGCTCCAATCATCGCAAATATAGGATGTTCTTCCAATGAGCCCATAAGCATATGCGTCGGTTGTATGCTGGCAACTGTATTCGTCTCGGCAAATCTTTTAATATCATCGCAATTAAGAACTTCTATATGCTCTATAGTGTTTCTGACATCCTTTGCGCCCAGTTCCTTTCGCGCCTTATCATAGGCGTCAAGCGCCATTCTTACTGCGCCGTCACCGCATGCGTGCAATCTTATTGCAATATCATTTTTATAGCATTCTTTGCTCTTCTCATCCAGCCATTCTTTTTTCATCAGCGGCTCTGAGCGAAAGCCCTGCATATCACTGTACGGTTCTACCATATAGCCCGTATGTCCCAGCGGTGTCCCGTCGACAAATCCTTTCAGTCCTATGAACTTCAGCTTATCTGAAACATAATTATTCCTTAAATTCACCGCTTCTTTCATTTCCATCTCAATATGGGGGGCGAAGAAAACTCTCAGCTTCAAATCACCTTTTTCCTCAAGGCGCCTGCAGGCTTCGTTTTTCATTATCCGCAGAACCTGTACAGCTCCCACTGACGTTACCCCTTTAGAATGCGCTTTTTTAATAAAGCCTTTAATCAGCTCCTCTTCTTTTTCAGGTGATACTACAAGCGCCTTTTTTGTAACAAGCTCCATTGCAGACTGCTCCAGCAGGAAGCCTGTCGGCTCCCCGTTTTCATCGCGCACTATAGTACCTCCATCGGGATCCTGCGTATCCTTGTCGATACCACAGATTTCCAGGGCTTTGCTGTTTACCCAGATGCCATGCAGCTCATCATTAAATGCCACAACGGGTCTGTCCGGAAAATATTTATCAAGAGATGCTTTGGACGGCAGCTTTTCATCAGGCCATTTAAACTGGCACCACCTGAAACCGATTACCCATTCGTCGTCACGATTCTTATAAAAATCATACAGACATTCTGCAGCTTCCTCCTCTGTATCCGTATCAAATATATCAACAGTCGCGTTATGAAGCGAGCCAAGAAACAAATGCACGTGGCTGTCTATAATTCCTGCGGTTATTGTCCTGTCTCCGCAGTCATAAACCTCATATCTGTTTTTATCGCTGTAGCAGCTGCTTTCACCCTTGACGATTTTTTTAATCCTGTCATCCTCAATCTCTATATATCCCGCAAACGGCAAATCACCGATACTGTCATAAATGCACGTACTTTTTACTACCAAATTCATAGCCCCATTTCCTTCCTGTCATTGTTGTTATTGTATATATACTTAAGATGCTACCGTAGCCTGCATCTTCTATATTTTTTAAACATTATACTTTTTCTGCCTTTTTGCGTAAATTTCTTTATTGCTATTCGTTTTAATATTCAAAAAATAATATTGCTTTTTTTGCTCTTTACTTTTATAATGTATCTGCTGACAGCAACTAAATTCTACATTCAACAAGTGAGGTATCCAATGCTTAAAAAAATAACATACGAAGAAGACCTTCCTGTAAAAGCCGAAATACTCTCGATTTCAGATTACCCGCTGCATCTCCATCCGGACATACAGCTGATTTATGTTCTGGACGGCTGTATTGATCTTCGTCTCACCTTCAAAACCTATCGACTCAAAAAAAACGATTTTCACTACATACACAGTGAAGATATACATTCATTAAGTTCGCCCGACGGAAACAATCTTTTACTAATCCTAAGCATCAGACCTGATTACATAGAAAATTTCTATCCAAATATAAGAACAACGGTAGTCACTATGCATACAGACAAGACTCTGCTGCTGTATGATAACCAGCAGGCGTATCTCAAATACTGTATTTTTATAATACTGGAAGAATTGATTAAACGCGGAGAAGGCTTTAAAGCGCGTGTCAAGAAAACACTCAGAACTTTATTTGGAATAATATACCGTGAATTCCGCGGCTTTACCATTGATAAGGAGACCAAGGCTTTCGTATTCAAGCGTCTGCAGGATCTCAAGCAGACAGAAAGGCTCGGTATGATAATAGATGATATATATAAGAACTATGTTGAGCCGTCTACACTGGAGGAAATAGCTTCCCAGCAAAAACTCAATCCATATTATCTGTCTCATCTGTTTTCCCAAACAATTGGAATAAATTATCGTGATTTTATAAATATGGTCCGTGCAGAAACATCGGAATATGAACTTCTGACATCTGATTTTTCAATTTCGCATATTGCACTCAGCGCAGGTTTTTCCAATTCAGCATACTATGAAAAGCATTTTCAGTTCTGGTTTGGTATGCCTCCGCACGATTACAGACAAAAATACTCCAATCATACACTTTTAACAGTAAAGCCTGCAGTCACCTGTCATAATTTATCTGATTATACAGTTCTTGCAGAAGATCTGCTTTATAAACTGGGGACTGAATTTTCCAATATCCATATTGGATCTTCAAGCCAGACTGTGAATATTGATAAAGCTGATTTTGATGATTCTCTGAAGCTTCGCATTAACCTTATTTTCAGGAATACCGACCTGCTTCCCGATGAAGGAGCTGACATTGAGCTTCTTGAAAAGCTGTTATTGCCGGAGGCTTCAAAATATCATTTTAATTCCATAAAATCCCGGATTGAAATTTTTCCAGGCATCTTACCTGCAACTGCTGATGATGATATGTACATTTGTGTAAAAAATATACTGGATTCTCTTATCACAAGGCATTCCTGCGATTTTACCATAGGAATCGATTTTAGTTCAGAATCTGAACATAACGCCGTTTTTACAAATGATATTATACGAACGCCGCTGTATTATCTACTGTCTTTTATTTCACAGGACTATGATGAAATCTGTATAGGTGACTGCTATATTATCCTAAAAGCATCAGACGGTTGCCATATCCTCTGCTGGAATCTCAGTTCTGAGCACGAGGTTGAAATTACTCTGAAATCTAAAATTTTTGCAGGGAGTCTTATTACTAATGCAGGGATGTCCATTGAAAACTTTCCTTCATATACCGCTGCTGTAAGAGATGCAATAGCTGCATCTGAAAAAAAGGAACTGCCACAGGCCGGTCATCATATACTGAACAATATTCTTTTCACGGAAAATCGCAGTTTTTACGCTAAAGATTCCGTTGAATTTACAATTCAGCTGGATAAAAAAAGTATTTCTTTTATTGATTTTTTTGCTATTTCTCATTAGATTTTTTCTTAAACCGCAAAAATATTCTCCTTTCAAAATTGCTAATGCGCAATTTGAACAATTATAATAGCAAGAATAGTATGTAATTTTCTGAAAATATCCTGTAAGCTAATGTCGTCTTTAAGGCTGATGCCGCAGGCCGCGGGGAGCTCCGTTAGCTAACGCTAAAGCGCGACATATCGGCAAAGCTTTTGATATCGTTACATATTTTAAAAAGGAGGATTTAAAATTGAGCAATAAATCTGAAACTAATACAGCAACCAGCTCTTCTGCTATGCACAAAACGAAATTTTCACTTGCAGGAATTGTATTTCTTATCTTCTGTATGTGCGCTGCCGGAGCTTTTGGTGTCGAGGATATGATTCCGAGTGTCGGTCCCGGATTAACAATATTTCTTCTCATTATAATTCCTGTCCTCTGGGCAGCCCCTATGGGCATTTATACTGCCGAGCTTGGCGCGCTGGCTCCTGTAGATGCAGGACCATATGAGTGGATGAAAATGGCTTATGGAGAATTATGGGGATTTTGTATGAACTGGTGGCTTATGCTGGCTATATACCTGGGTCAGGCAGCCTACGTAGTTATTGCAGTAGGCTATATAGGCAAGGTTATAGCATTAACACCTCTTATGGCAACTATAATCAAAGTGGCTATCGTAGTTATTCTTACAATCGTAAATCTTATCGGGCTGAAGGAAGTAAGTGTTCTCAGCACTATTTTCTCTGTAATAATAATCATAATGTTTGGACTTGTAACCATAGTAGGCTTTGCCAACTGGAACTACAATCCTGTTGAGCCGTTCATTCCTGAGGGCTCTGATATCGTAACCAGTCTTGGCACAGGACTTGCCATAGGCATATGGCTTTACTGCGGTTATATACAGATTTCAAATTTAGGCGGAGAAATATCAAATCCTGAAATCGTACCAAAGGGAATGAAGGTCTCCATTATTATAATAGCCCTGAATTTCCTTCTCCCTACAATTGCCGGACTGGCATCTTTGGGAAATTACCAGAGTTGGGGAACCGGAATTGAGGAAGGTGTACTCAATTATTCATCGGTTCTTACACAGTTTACAGGACCTGCACTGGGCGTTGCATTTATGATAATGGCCGTTATTTCTTCCTGCTCGACGACAAACTCGGTTATTGCCAGCGGCTCCAGACTGTTTATGGTTCTTGCTGAGGATAATCTTTGTCCGGGATTTCTTTCAAAGCTTACAAAGAAGAGCAAAATGCCTTTCTGGCCTATAATCATATTAGCAATCGTAACAATTATATTTGTTAATTTTGATTTTTCAATAATAGTAAATATAATATCACCTGTACTCTTTATTCTTTATGTGGGTCTGGCGTTTGCATTCCTCAAGATAAGAAAGAAATATCCGGTTGAAGAAAGAACTGTGTGGTATGCTAAAGGCGGGAAAGCTCTGAAAGCTTATGTGCTCGGGGGTATGTTTTTAATAGGTTTTATCGGTATGATGGTAAACGGACTTGAATTCTTCACAATGAGCTTTCTCATAACAATTTCGGGGCTTGTATTCTATATAATCTTTAAGCGCCTTTACGGCGGATTATCCGTCAAGGACCCTGAAAAGCATCCTCTCAACCCTAAAACAAAGCTGGCTCAGGGTGATATCTGGAGGATAGGAATATTCTTTATGATTTTCGGAGTCCTTATGTTTGTAGGCTCTTTCGTCATAGGATGGTACGAAGGCTCCTGGGGCCCTGATTATTACCTTGAAGTATACGGCAAAGGTCTTCTGAGCAGCTTTACCGGTATGATATCAACCTGCAGGTGGTGCGGCTTAGGCGGAACAGTCCTCGGTATTATACTGTTTATCGTCGGTGTCAAAACTGACAGGATAAACGATGCAAATTAATCACTTTTACAATGACTGTATAACTTCTAACGCAAATAAACAGATAAGAACAACTCTTATCTGTTTATTTTTTTCCGGTCTATTTGTTTCTGTATACCCATATATTCAGCACGCTTTCGGCAATATCCTCATAGCTCCATTTGTGGCGTGACCTCTTTTTGCTGTTAGGGTCGTTTACCTTAAATTTACCGTTTTCGTATTCTGTAAGGACTATGAAATGACCCGTCTTGGTGAATTTGCCCGGCCCCATACTGCATATCACGGGGTTTTCGGCCTCAAGATTGGCTATAATGCGGTCCTCATCAAGAGGTATCTGCACTGCATCAAGCCCCAGATTTGATGCGCCGTTTCCCATAAGCTCCCATGATGTCCCCGTACCGTTTACATAATAGCCGCTGCTCTGACTGTACTGAGCCATCTGATACGGGTTCATACTTGTATCTCCTGTAAGATATATGTACACCATTGAAAGACAGGTCGGACCGCAGCCGGTAATTCCGATAATGCCGTCACCGTACTCTCTGTATCCCCATCTCTGATCCCACTGCAGGAGTCTCGGCACGCCGCCCCCTCTGACTTCTTTATCCAGACTGATTTCCGGAGCAAGATCCTTTTTTTTAGGATATTCCAGAACGAATTTCTTTGTTTCCTTGTTTGATGCAAGCAGCTGTATCATCTCGTCCGGATATTCCGACATATATATGTTATGTCTGTCCGCATAGTTTTGCACAATCTGCTCTGCGGATTTACCCGCGTCAATCCCCCTGACACATACAATCACAGCCGCTGCAAGCACCATAAGAAGTATGACCTTCGTGCACCCGCTTCGTTTTTTTCTGACCGTTTTTCTCTTTTTCCTCATTATCTCCTGCTCCGTAATTCCCTATATCACATTAAATTCCACCGTTGCCTTGAATAAATCTCCGTCTATGGCAAGTTTCAGTTCTCCGCCCTGAAGCGCTGCCAGATTGCCTGCTATCGAAAGTCCCAGACCGCTGCCCTCAGTATTTCTTGATTCATCACCCCTTACGAATCTTTCCATCAGTTCATCTGCCGATATATTAAGCTCGTACTTTGAAATGTTTTTAAATGACATCACAGCTTTGCTTCCCGCTCTGTAAACATCAAGGTATACTCTTGTTCCGCTTTGCGCATATTTGCATATGTTACCCAGCAGGTTGTCGATTATTCTCCACAAATGTCTGCCGTCAGCCATAATATGCATATCCTCATCTGCAATATTTACAACAGGTTTAAGCCCTGCCTCAAGCAGCTTATCCTCGTATTCACCGAGAGCCTGATTGAGTATCATGCCAAGACTGCACTCCCGCAGTTCCACAGGCAGATTGCCTGTGCTTGCCTTGGAAGCCTCCACTATGTCCTCAGTCAGCTTCTTGAGTCTTGCCGCCTGCTTGTCAAGGACTCCGATGTATTCCTCCGCCCTCTCGTTATCCAGCTTTTCCTGCTTGAGAAGCTCCGTATAATTTATTATCGAGGTAAGCGGAGTTTTGATGTCGTGCGACACATTGGTTATAAGCTCGGTTTTCATTCTTTCACTCTTGAGCTGCTTTTCGACCGCAAGGGAAATGCTCTTATTGATGCTGTTCAGGTTCTCACCGTGCTTCTTAAAGTCTAAGAACATTTTGTCCGTATCAATCTTGTAGTCTGTATTTCCCTCTGCTATAGCCTCTCCTCCGGCGCGAAGCCTGTTAAGGTTGAGAGCCGCGTAGCATACGCCTGCAAGGACAATAATTCCCTCTACGATGAAGAAGAACACCACCCCGCCGTCATAGCTGTTAAACATTATTATTACAAGGTCTACAAACAGTATCACTGCCGTTATCAGCATTGTACGCCACATATACGGAATCTTTAATATTATTTTTCTGCAAAGAATAAGCAATCTGCCTATCAGTGTGCCTCTGCAGAAACAGTGAAGCTTGAACTGCACAGCCATACTCATTGCATAAATCATAAATATCGCAAAACCTGCCATGGCTATAACTGCTGCAAGGGTTATACCGAAAATTGCACTGAAATCTCTGTATTCATACACTGCCTGAAGTGACATAAAACACAGATATACAAGAGCTGTCTCAGCAAAACCTGCTGCCACAGTGTATACATCACCCGGAATTTTATCTGTAAAGCGTTTTCTGATCTCATCGGTGCCTTCTCTCCTGCCTGCTCCGGCAACAAGAAATGCAAACACAAATATCGCAAGTATAAATGATATGATTGCATAAAATATAGCCGCTGTCTTCTGCCTATATATATTATAAGCTAAAATCTCCAGACTTTTTGCCTTGCTGTCTCCTGCTGTATCAGTATTAATATATATATCTGCAGTTGCAGCGCCTCCTTCGTACCTGCAGGTATATGTATATTCCTGCCCCTTGTCATAGTTGGAGAAGATTGTTTTGCCTCGCTCATCTTTTATTCTGTAAAAAAAGCCTGAATCCTCCTGCGCTTTTGTGTCAGCCCTAAGACCGTCCCTGTCATATCTGGTTGCATCGTCATCATACCACAGAGCATTTGAATTCAGCAGATCCTCTGCCCTGTGACATGCTTCGGAAATTACAAGATTTTCAACAAAAGCCTCCTCTCCCGAGGAGTATGCGCCTGACGCCTCAAATACTACAACCGCAGTACCAAAGAACGCAGTTGCCGTCATAAGCACTGCAAACAGAAGCACCCCTGCCATTTTAACCCATGTGTTTTTTAATAGTTTTTTCATTTATCTGCCTACCCCCTGTATCTTGTAGCCCTGCCCCCAGACAACCTTGATATATCTGGGTTCTGCAGGATTGATCTCAAGCTTTTCTCTCAAATGCCTTATATGTACCGCCACTGTGTTCTCACTGCCAAGCAGAGTTTCCTTCCAGACCTTTTCGTATATCTCTCTCGGTGAAAACACCTTGCCCGGATTTTTCATAAGCAGCTTAAGTATTTCATACTCTGTCGGCGTCAGATTTATCTCCTCGCCGTCAGCAGTGACTGTTTTCTCGCTGTCATCAAGGCATAATCCTCCGATTTCTATTCTGCTGCTGCCGCTGACATTTGAACCAAGCCTCATATATCTTCGCAGATTGGATTTAACCCTTGCAACCACCTCGATAATATTAAACGGTTTGGTGATATAGTCATCTGCGCCTATATTAAGTCCCAGTATCTTATCAGCATCCTCGCTCTTAGCCGATATGAAAAGAACAGGCATATTGTAGCTTTCTCTTATCTTTGCCAGAGTGCTTATTCCGTCCATTTCGGGCATCATAATATCAAGCAGTACAAGATGAATATCATTTTGTCTGATTACATTCAGAGCCTCCATACCGTTATATGCTTCAAAGATTTCATACCCTTCTGCAGCAAGGCAGATTCTGAGAGCCGATACGATATCCTTCTCATCATCACAAATTAAAATATTGCTCATTTCCAACCTCCACTGATATTATGCATAAATTCTCTTTAAGAAAAAAGGGAGTAATTTATTAAGAATTTATTAAGAATATCATACCATCATTTGCTTCAAAAGAAAACACACCTTGCAAGAGTGATAATACGGCACCTGCATATAATCCTCTTTTATGTATCATTTTGCAATATAAAAAGCCCTCGACAATTGCTGCACCTGAGCTAAATTTAAAAAAAGACCCTACTGTAATACAAAAAAGTTATGCGTACTTTGTTCTTTGCATTAAAAGCTTTTTTAAGGTCTTGTCAAAAGAAAAAGCACCCTTTGTTTTTCACACAAATACTCAATCGCAATATTATTGAGTTAAGCTTCTTCATCATATATGTAATTCAATATTTAAAAAGCTATCGCTTCTATCCAGAAACAATAGCTATTATTTTTGGTACTGGCTATGTTTTTATACAATGCTTACCAATTACACCACAACCACCATAGCAGCATAGCCAGCAGATTATTACTATAGATAATTCTGTCATAATACCACCTCCTTTAATTTTCACAAATATGCATTTAAAAATATCATAGCATATTCCTGATAGGAGATTTTCTGATAAAATTTCTATAAATAAATAGGTGATGTCTGGAATCGAACCAGAACCTGCTGCAAACTTATTTATATAACATATACTAACATACATATTTCAAACTATCAACACATCTTTATTATGCATATTCAACCGTATATACCAAAGTTTTGCATCAACGGCAATAAATCTACAATTACAAAAATGCACCCAATTAAGATATGTCTGATATTTACAATTTATCCTCCATGCTACTTCCCGCATAAATAATACGCAATACGGTAACCATTTTCTTTATATCATCAGGTATGTACAGTACACGATAACTATCAATTGGCATAATATGTGTATTCCTGCTATGCCAAGGTTCCTCATCATATGTCACAAATCTATACGGCATATATTCCAAAGTATCAATACCTTCTTCCAAACGGTTCAGTTGATTTGTCGCATTTAAAGGTGATTGCAATTTAAATGCAATATACATAAATATATTCTGTAAATCTATGCAGGCATTTGCTGTAAGGTTTACCTCATACTTCATCAAGATAGTCCTTCCTTATATCAGAAAAAACATTAGCTGCACTTCTGACATTCCCATTAAGCATATCTCTGTAGCCCTTTTCGATTTCTTTATCAAGTTCTTCCTTTGTCAGTTTCTCCATATTCAAAGGAGCTTCATACGGTAGTCTAGCTTCAAATGGAATTCCTTTCTGTAATATTATCTGCCTGTAAAACATATTAATTGCCATTGAACTTGTAATTCCCAATGCATCAAGTATGCGCTCTGCCTGTTCTTTTGTTTCAGGGTCTATTCTCGCATATAAATTTGCTGTCTTCGCTGCCATAACATTACCTCCTTAAATTATTTTTATTATATCATCTATATTTAAATCCATCAAGCATTCGTGCATACAATGTACGGCTTATAGCCATACACACCAAGGTTTTGCAGTTGAGCAACAAATTCGCTCTGTCTTTTTGCAATTTCCGGTTTGCCCACCCTGCCGATTATCTACAGGCCTAAATGCTTCTTCAATGCTTCCTGAAGCACTGTGGAGAAATTCACATTGCTTTCTATAGCCATTTCATTGAGCCGAGTGGGAATTGTTAAAGCTTTCTTTACAGCCTTATTACTGAATTTCTTTCGATATTCCAAAGTATCGCACGAAACAAAATTCACAAACGACTCGTCATCTTCTGTGTCAATCTCTTTTCTCTGTGAAGGTGCCGGAATTACCTTGTGTTCTTTTTCGTATCCGTAAAGTGTAAGAGCAAGAACATCCTCCGCCATAATTAAAGCATCTGCCATATTGTCACCGCAGGTATAACAGCTTTCTAAATCCGGAAAAACCACAGAAAAACCGCCTTCCTCCTCAGATGTAAAAATTGCAGGATATGCATATTTATGTCAACAAACGTTTTCTGTTTTTTAACTTATAATTCTTTATTTTTGCATTTCAGGTGAAAACGCACTTCATTTATCAGGTTTTTTACACTCTTTCTCAAAAAACAAACAATCCACCAATATCAGTCTCATACCGGTGGATTATCGCCTTTTATTAAATTTCCCTGTTCAAGATATTTGCATACCTGAGAAATTACCCTACGATATCTGTTTCCTCCTGGTCTTTAATCGCTTACAACAGCACATACCAGCGCTTCATCGCCTTTACCGCTGCGGCGGCAAGCAGTATGTCTGCTGCTGCCAGTATGGCTGCCGCACCGTACATGTTCGTTCCCGGTATCACCAGTGTGACCGGAAGAAACAGGATAATTACAAGGATTGCAAGTCCTGTATATACGGGAGCAAGGGTTCTTTTTTTCCTTGTGCCCTGTCCTGCCATATATATCTGTATTATGTATATAAGGGCTGAAAACATTACCGCAAGGAGCAGGCCTTCTTCGAGCTGCTGCCACAGAGCGTTTTCCTGCCGTTTTATGATTGCAAAAAAGCTCATCAGCGGAAACAGCACTGCTGCTCCAAGTCCCACTTTAGTAAATGTAATGCACACATATGAAACCGGCAGACTCTGATAAAGATAAGCTTCGCTCTCAAACATATTCCGGCTGACAAGCTTTCTTACTGTTCTTATCCACATAAATGCTGTAATTATTATCATCAGGATTTCACAGTTATCCCCCGGCATATCGAAAATGTACTCCGCTATGAGCCATATAAGGAAGGCTGCAAGGGATATCAGTATTTCCCATATGCACATTCTGATATTAAGTTTCAGATATTCAATGTTTTTTCTGTTCATCATATCACCATATAGTGTTTTTCCAGCGCCCTGACTATATATCTGTAAAGCACTGCCGTTACAATTACCTGAAATACCGCCTCTGCAATTATGAGGAGTATTGAGCTTTCCAGAACTCCAAAGCCTATAAGGGCTGAGGCCGGTCTTACGGCATACAGCACCGCTGCTGCCCCTGCAATTATCATAAGTGCCTTGTATGGTCCTGTATGCTTTTTTTCAGGCAGACTGCTGTAGCATACAATGGCTGCGAATATAACGGTCATCTGCGCCACAATCCCTATAATCCACGAAATCAGCGTTATAGGAACAACATATACAAGTTCCATTTTTACGACCAGTACAAGCTGTGCTGTCAATTGGTCTATAATCTCAAATACCGTTACGGAGTTAAAGCTTATCCAGAAGTAGAATACTCCCCCTATAACCAGCATTGCGATTATTCCGGCAGACAGGATCGAGGCTGTATAAAGCTTGGATATTACAAGCTGCCGGACATCTACGGGAAGCGACATATAGAAATATCCCTGCCTGCCATATACGCTGTCATAAAACACTCTTTTACATGCTCTTACTTCAAATACTATACCTGCCGCCATCATTGCAAACAGGAGAGGCGCAAAGGCTCCTGCCGAAAAGCCGAGCCCTATTATAAGCACCGCCGCAATTATGAAGTCATCTCTGTTTTGTCTTATCCCAAGACGAATTGAATTATCAATACTGTTCATCATTTTTAACCTCCCCCTTGAAATTTATAAGGCACTGCTCCTCACCGTAATCATCTATGCCATATCCGCCGTCTGTTGCGCCGCCGCTAAGACCTCCGCTTGCGAGATGTTTCAGTTTCTCATCTACATAGCTCCATTCGTAAGCCGGACTGTTTTCTCCGCCCATACAGCGCCTGTCCTCGGCATATCTGCTTTTCATGCTGCATACAGCTCCCACGCCATCATCAAAGTCCATATAGTAAAGATCCTTGCTGGTTAAGAAAACCTTTCCGGCATTGTCGCCTGCAAGATACATATATGAAATATCGTTTGCGCCGCACAAGCCGCTTCTGATGCTGACTGCCAGTACATCACCGGAGATGCCTCTAAAGAAAGTGCCATATTCTCCTTTGTAGACAATCTCCCCATCTTCATTTATTACCGCCGCCTTGTATTCACCGATTGAATATTCATCGTCGGTATTTCTGCTGTCATAGAAGCGACACGGTTCATAGAGAAGCCATATGTAGCCGTCACATATTTTGTATTCCGTAATCAGCCGTCCGCCAAATGCAATATTATATCTGTCATCCAGCAGGTAGTAACTGGAATATCCGCTTTCGTATTTATCATCTTCAATCCCTATAACCCAGAATCCGCTGCCGTGCTCGACAGCCTCCTCTCCTTTCGGAAGCTCATATTCGGTTCTGCCAATTTTAAAGTTTACTATTGTCTGCATGCCTCCGTCTGTTTTTTCGACTATATAGCCTGCTTTAGGGCTTGAGGCATTCGGATCCTCTGACTCATAAAACACTCTGCCCCTCATATTTCGCACAGAGCATATGCCTTTTTCTTTTACGACTGCATATTTGCCGTCGCTGCTGATTACGGCATCATCATAGACCGTATATACCGCTTATGCTCTTTTTACCGATTTTTTAATATCCACAATTGCCGTTTTGCTGCCTTTTTTCACCGCAAGCCAGTTTCCTGCCCGCTGCTTCAGTTCTCCGAATTCTCTCATATCAGCAAGGACATTACCGTGGTCATCGGTAATATTGTAATGGTTCATATCGGTTCTGTATTCCCCAGCATCACGATCATAACCCATATGAACATTTTTTACATAAAACAGCCTCTGGCTACCGTCAATTATGTCTATGGTACCGGCAACAAAAGGATAACGCACCTCAGTGTCTTTACCCATATCATATTTCACATAGCACTGCATCAGTATGCAGGCAAGCGCCGCAACAGCTAAAACCACGGCTATGCTTATCTGTATAATTCTGCTTTTCATCTGTTCTTTCCCCCAATGCTGCCTCACATTATTTTAATAATCCTCTCAGGTCATAAAGTCTTTTGTAATTTCCGGCATCCTTTATTACATATCCGCTGTCTGTCGCGCCGTTAATGCCGCGGACTGTATTTGAAATCCTTTTCATATTCTCATCGACAAAATACCATTTGTATGCGGCGCTGTCTGTGTCGCCTGTATATCGTCTGTCCTCGGCATATCTGCTTTCCATAGCGCATACTGCGCCTATTCCGTCCTCAAAGTCCATATAGCACAGATCCTCTGATTTATACATGGTTTCTCCCTGCTTATCTCCGGCAAGGCGGATATATGAAATTTCTCCTGATATATGCTTTTCCGCATAGCTGTATTCACAGTCGCTTACGGCAAGTATACCGCCGGTAATGCCCCTGCAGAACCTGCTGTATTTATCCCTGTAAACGGTTCTGCCGTCTGCATCAATTACTGCGGTCTCGCAATTTTGGGATATATACCCGCCGGTTCCGTCTGCACGTATGTCAGTATACTTTTTGTTCTTCTCGTAAATGAGCCATATGTAGCCGTCATAGATTTTGTATTCCTCAATCATCCTGCCCTCAAAGGCTATATTATATTTGTCGTCAAGCATATAGTAGCCGGAATAGCCCGATACAAGCTGCTTGTCAATAACCCCTATAACCCAAAAGCCGCTTCCGTACGCCACTGCCTCAGTTCCCTCATGAAGCCTGTATTCTGTCCTGCCGTCTGCAAGTTTTACTATCGCCTGCCTGTCAGTTATATAACCCTCTTTCAGGCTTACTGCATTATAGTCCTCTGCCTCATAAAGCCCTCTGCCTTTCATATCCTGCACAATACATCTGCCGTTTTGTTTTACAAGCATATATGTACCGTCACCGCTCAGTATCGCTTCATCATATACCGCATATACGGGCTTTCCCTGTTTTACTGTTTCGCTGATATTCACAACTGCTGTACTGCCGTCCTTTTTAACTGCAAGCAGGCCTCCGCTGTGCTGTTTCAGCCCTCCGAAGCCTCTCATATCTGCAAGCGGGTTTCCGTATTTATCGGTAATGGCATATCCCCCGCCTATGGCTTTGATATAGAAGAGGTCTTTTGAAGCGTCAATTATCTCTATGTCCTCTGCTGTAACAAGCAGCTCTGCCCTGCCCATGGTTTCCGGATTTTTAATGTCATATCTCAAAAGTTCATTTACCAGTATGCCAAAAATACCTGCTAGCGCTAAAGCTGCCGCTATGCTTATGGGAATTATTCTGCTTTTCATATCGTCCTCCCTGATAAGCTTCCTCTAATATTTATTTCAGCTCCCTGAATTCCAGACTGTATTCGGTTATCATCGGAGTGTTTCTGACAGCCGGTATACATATGCCTATATAATAGGTTCCCGGTTCAAGCTCTGCGCTCAGACCCAAGCCGTAATCATAATCTATACCCATTTCATCAGCCATGGCTGCATCGCTTTCTCCCTTTGTATTTTTTTCGGAAACAGGCTTCATCAGCAGCTCGTCTTTGTATATGCCGTAGGTGTAATTGTTCACATATCCCCTGCTGCTGCCCGAAACGTCCATACTGACTGCGGTTCTTTCATCAAAGGTAAACTGCCTTTTGAAGCCAAAGCCCTTAGGTGATATGATTTTGCTTCTGGCAAAGTCAAGTTCCCTGTAATTCGGCCTTGCAGCGCTCCCTGTCATCTCATCTGCAAAAAGCATATCGCTTTCAAGTGAGGAATAGGGACCTGGCAGATATGCCGGAAAAAGCGCCTTACCGAAGCTGCGGACATACAGTGCTCTGACCCCGATTACGGCTCCTGCGATAACTGCCGCCGCAATTATCACTGCCAGCCATACCCTGTGTTTTTTAAATATATTGTTCACTTCTGCCCTCTCTTGTAATTTCCTTAATGCAATCCACCAGTGAATTTCCGTATTTTGCTCTGATGTCGTCACAGCTTCCCTGCAGTCTGAGTCTGCCCTTTTCAAGCACTATAATTTCATCAAACAGCCTTTCGATTTCACCTATAAGGTGGGTGACTATTATCATTGTTCCCTGCGGGTTGAAGTTATCCAGAATTATATCAAGCACGTGATCTCTTGCCTCGACATCTATGCCCCCAAGCGGCTCATCAAGCAGATAAAGCCTCGCGTTTCTTGACATCATCAGCGCAAGCTGCAGCTTGTCAGTCATTCCCTTTGACATACCCTTGGTGGTTCTTCTCAGACCGATGTCAAACAGATTAAGCAGCCTGCGGCATTTGTCCTCGTCAAAATCGTCAAAGAAGGTTCTGTAGATTTTTATCATCTCGGAGACCTCCATTTTTTCCGGCAGTCCGCTTCTGTCCGGCAGGTATGCAACCTTTGATTTTGTAAATGCTCCGGGACTTTTGCCATCTATATGTACCTGACCCTCGTATTCCGGATTCTTTTTCGGATGGCGGCAGCTACAAAAATATGGATGATATCAGACGTCGTGTCAGCCAGATGATCGAGGAAGGCGCTGAAATTATCGATATTGGCGGAGAATCCACAAGACCGGGACATATTCAGATTTCTGACGAAGAAGAGATCTGCAGAGTTGCACCGGTTGTGGCATGTCTCAAGAAAGAATTTGATATTCCGCTTTCGGTGGATACTTACAAATCGGCAGTGGCAGAAGCAGCTATTCAGGCCGGATGTGATCTGATCAATGATATATGGGGGCTTCAATATGATGAAAAGATGGCGGGGCTTATCGCGGATGCAGGTGTTTCCTGCTGTCTGATGCATAACAGGGAAAAGATCGACTACAGAGATTTCCTGCCGGATTGCATGGCAGATATGAGAAAGATTATCGAGACAGCCAAAGTGGCAGGGATAGCAGAGGACAAAATGATTCTGGATCCTGGTGTTGGATTTGGCAAAACGCTGGAACAGAATCTGATGGTTATGAAACATTTGAATGATTTTAATCAGTTTGGCTATCCGGTACTTCTTGGTACTTCAAGGAAGTCTATGATTGGCCTGACCCTTGATTTGCCGGTGGATCAGAGAGTGGAGGGAACAATTACAACTTCCGTGTGGGCTGTGCAGGCACACTATGGCTTTGTGCGTGTGCATGATGTAGCGGCTAATTATCGTGCTGTACGGATGGCCGAAGCAATTATGAATGCACAATAGAGATACGGAATAAGCAGATGTTTTTCAAAGGTTGAAAGGGGCCCTGCATTTTGGATAAGATATGTATACGTAGATTGGAAGTATATGCCAATCATGGTGTTTATGAAGAAGAGAAACGACTGGGACAGAAGTTCTATATTACAGTAGAGATGGAACTGGATACAAGAGCAGCAGGTATCAGCGATGATCTTCAGGCATCCGTCAATTACGGGGAAGTTTGCCTGGGAATTGTGGAATGGACGAAGAACCACAGAAGAAAGCTGATTGAAGCGGCAGCAGAGGATATTGCGCATTACCTGCTTGTTCAGTATCCGATGGTCGGAAAGGTGACGG
>URGK01000005.1 GCA_900547295.1 uncultured Eubacteriales bacterium | reverse complement strand
TACTACGGCAAGTCTATTGGAGCAAAGAAGATTGTATTGTCGTACAATAATTTATCAAATTTTGAATTTGCCGAAAAAGCCGCTGAAATTCTTGAACGCTGCGGGTTTGACAGAGAATAAAGCCGTTAAATGTACAGCGAAGAAACCTTAGCATTTAATGTTAAGGCGGTTTTAACACCATAATTATTAAGGAAGAATTTCTATCAGCAGATAAATATAAATGAAATATTAATCCCTGAAAACCAAGGTTTAACCGGAGCTTTCAGGGATTGTTTTTATTCATATCTGTTTCCGTCACTGTCATAGTAGCAGACATTCATAGAATATGCGTCTGACGGATAATGATAACAGATAATATCCATATTCTTCGTATTAAATTTCAGCTTCACGGGCTTTTTACCGTCTTCCGTATAGGTGACCTGTGCATATTCTGTAGGTGTGCCGTTAAACCAAATCAGATTATATTGCTTTCCTTTGATTACGGTATTTGAGATAATAATTTCACTGGCGGAGCCGGCGGTTGGGTTTACAAAGCTGTATCCCTTGTCTGATTCAGGCTCAAAAACAGCAAGCAGGGCCATATTATCGCTGTTGCATGCCGCACTTATAATATAGTTGTCGATTTCGGTTTCCTTTACTATGGACCAGTCGCTGCCTTTTTGAACAGAGGAATTTAGTATTTCCTCTCTGCTTGCGGCAGTATCTCCGGCAGGGGATTGGCATATATGATATATGTAAATACCTGCGATACACAGAATTGCTGTTGCTAATATTATTATCAGTTTCTTTTTCATTTGCGGGACACTTAAGCTGATTATTATTAATCCTATCATTTCACAGGTGCAGTATTTTTACTATATGTAGTTTGTGCTGAAGACGGCTGTTTTCGATAAACCGCCTGATTTATAGGTTTGTAATTATTTGAAAACACAAGATATGGTATGAGCAAATTCTGTATAAAAATAAGCATACTTGTACTTTGCAATTAATGTAAAAAGTGCATAGAATAATTATGACTTTTGCATATTTCCCAAAAGTTGTCCACAGATGATAAAGCCATTGTTTTCAACACTGCCACACTTTTCCCACAGAATTTCAAAAATTGTATACGATTTTATCCAAGTCTGCCTGTGGATAGTGAGAATGTGCATAAATGTTGAAATTCAAACATTATGCCGTCATAAAATTTTTGTCAATATAAAGTTATCCACAGATTTTCAGAGTTGTTTTATTCATTGCATATGATATCCACTATTCTCTGTATAATTTTATTCCACAGAATACAAGTACGCCTCCCAGAAGCAGTATCCAGAATTTCATAGGCAGGAAAAAAGCACAGATTGTTACTGTACCGAGGATAACCATAACTATACCAAGCTGATAATAATTATTGCAGCAGCATTTATTCATTTTTTTCGTTTTTCTTTTTTGCTTACCCATAAATATACCTCTGTGGTATAATATGAACAATAACACTGATTTGTGAAAGGATAGATATGTTCAGGAATATAGATACAGAATACGGCAGTATAGGAATAAACAAAAGCATCATAACCCAGATGGTTACGGACGCTGTTGACGCTTATTCCGGCAAGGTGCGGCTGGGCAATGCCAAAGCTGTATTTAACATTTTTTCAAATGATGAAAGCAGCAATATAGATATAGTCTGGGACGATGAGGGAATTTACATAAACATTTTTCTCATAATCAAATTCGGTACAAGCATAAGCAGAGTCACCAACGGCATAATAGACTATATAGAGAAAAACATTAAAGTCACTTTTGGCGACATACCTCACAAAATCAGAATTCTTGTTACGGGTATAGAGTCAAAGCAACAGGTAATCAAAAGAGATATAGAGGTTGTTAGATAATGACAGGAAACGACAGTATTACTGTAATCAAAGGCATAGGTCCCAAAAAAGAAGAAGCCTTAAGCCGTATGGGAATAAATACGGTAGAGGATATGTATATGCTTTTTCCAAGAGATTATCAGGACAGAAGAAATGTTATCAGAATTTCTGATGCTGATAATGAACAGGTTGTTCTTGTTAAAGCAACTGTAACAAGGGTGTTTAACAACAGATACGGACGAAAGCATATGCTTCGCATTACGGCAGATGACGGAAGCGCTGTAATGGAGGTGCTTTTTTTTAATGCCGCATTTCTTGCAAAATCCATAAAACCGGGAACGGAATATGAATTTTACGGCAGGATATATGCTGATAAGGGCAAGTTTAAGATGCTCCACCCGGAGATGACAAAGACAGGGGATAATATACTGCGCGGAATTATACCAGTATATCCGCTTACCAAAGGCATATCACAGAATGAAATGCGCAAATGGCAGCAGTATATAGATGGTGAGACAGAGAGTGTAGCTGATTATCTGCCGGAAGCCGTAAAATCACAGAACAATTTATGCAGTCTTGAATATGCGATACATAATATACATTTTCCCGAAAGCAGGCAGAAGCTTCTTGAAGCGAAGTACCGTCTTGTGTTTGATGAGTTCTTTGTAATGCAGACGGCGCTTATGGCTCTGCGGGGCAGAGGCATTACAGCTGCGGGAGGTATTGCGTTTTCAAAGGCTGCCGATATAGATGAATATATAGGCAAAATGCCGTATAAGCTTACATCTGCGCAGCAGAGAGTTATATCAGAAATTATCTCGGATATGGAATCGGACAGAGTTATGAACAGGCTCCTGCAGGGAGATGTAGGCTCAGGCAAGACAGCGGTTGCGGAGGCGGCGCTGTTTAAGGCGGTAAAATCAGGCTATCAGGGCGTTTTAATGGCTCCGACGGAGATACTTGCCCGGCAGCACTATACCGGGCTTCAAAAGAGCTTTGAGCCTTTTGGAATTACCGTTGACTTTCTTGGCGGCAGGCTTAAGGCTTCAGAGAGAAAAAAGGTTTTAAGCAGACTTGAAGAAGGCAAGACGGATATACTTATAGGGACTCATGCGGTGATACAGCCCGATGTTCTGTTTAATAATCTGGGCCTTGTTATAACTGATGAGCAGCACAGGTTCGGTGTGAACCAGAGAAGTCTGCTGACCCGCAAGGGCGAGAAGCCGGACAGACTGGTAATGACCGCAACTCCCATACCGAGAACGCTGGCTGCGGTTATCTACGGCGATCTTGACGTTTCGGTTATAGATGAGCTTCCCGCAGGGCGCAAGGCTATAGTTACAAAGGCTGTAACAGGAAACGGCAGAAATGAAGTCTATGATTTTGTAAATGAGCAGTTAAAATCCGGCAGGCAGGGGTATATTGTCACACCTCTTATTGATGAGTCCGAGGTTTTAGATGCAAGGTCCGCCTCGGAGGTGTTTGAAGAAATAAGTCAGCGCTTTGATGAATACACGGTTGAGCTGCTTCATGGAGAGATGAAGCAGGCCGAAAAGGACGCTGTAATGGACAGATTTTATAACGGGCAGACGGATTTGCTGGTTTCAACTGTTGTAATAGAGGTCGGAATAAATGTTCCCAACGCTACTGTTATGGTTATCGAAAATTCCGAAAGGTTCGGGCTTGCGCAGCTTCATCAGCTGAGAGGCAGAGTCGGCAGAGGCGCACATCAGTCCTACTGCTACCTTATAAATGAGGGGAAATCAGAGATTGCGGCGCAGAGAGCCGAAATTATGGAGGCTTCAAATGACGGCTTCTATATTGCCGAAAAGGATCTGGAGCTTAGAGGTCCGGGAGAGATATTCGGCGTCAGACAGCACGGAATACCGGAGTTTAAGGTCGGTGACATAGGCAGGCATTTTAAGATTATGGAAATCGCCGGAAGCGAAGCAAAAAAGCTTCTGACTGACGACCCTTTGCTTGAGAAGGCCGAAAATCAGAAGCTCAAAGAGAAGATAAAAAGCTGCTTTGGCGAAAGTTTCACATTAGCCATCTAATTGGCAACAGATGAAATAATTGCTTATCATACTTTTTTCACCTCTGGTTAAATTAATAACTGTCAGGAGGTGAATGAAATGACAATACAGCAGAAAATGAACGTTAATGCAAAACCTGCATTAAACAACTTAAAAACTGAGGTTGCAAACGAACTCGGTTTATCAAACTACGAACAGGCAGATAAGGGAAATATGACCGCACGTCAGAATGGATATGTCGGCGGCTATATGACTAAGAAGCTTGTTGAGATGGCTGAACAGCAGTTATCAGGCAGATAGTGCAGACGCACTGATTTGAAAACGTAGACTTTACGATAAAGCCGCATTAAAATCTGATGCGGTTTTGTCTTTTTTGTTTTAATAATCCTGCCTGTATGTTAGAATATTAAAAGTAGAAACAGTACAAGGAGAGCTTGAAATATGAGAATTATAGCAGGAGAATACAAGGGCAGGAGAATTACAGCCCCTGAGGATACAAGTGTCAGACCGACAACAGGCAAGGTCAAAGAAGCGATATTTGCAATGCTTATGAATGATATATATGATGCGGTTACAGTGGATCTGTTTGCAGGTACAGGTAATCTGGGACTTGAGGCGCTGTCAAGGGGCGCCCGCAAATGCTATTTTGGCGACAACTCAAGGGACAGCCTGAGACTTATTAAAGAGAATATTGCTCACTGCAGGGCAGAGGATAAATCTGTAGTAATTGCAGGCAGCTACGAAAAGGTGCTGGACAGAATAAATGAGAAAGCGGATATAGTTCTGCTGGACCCTCCATATAAAGAGGGACTTATGCTCAAATGCCTGCAGCGCATAAATGAGCTTGATATTATTGCAGATGACGGAGTTATAGTTGCAGAGCATGGCGGCTATGAGGATATGCCGGAGGCAATAGGAAGTATCGTCAGAGTCAAGGAGAAACGTTACGGGACTATTAATGTAACCATATACAGAAAAGAGAGCTAGAATCGTATTTTGTTAAGAATACACATGCAACGGTACATACAGGAGCTTTGCATGGGAGAGAACAGGAAGCCTTGAGGCAGGTAAAAATGCGAATGTAACTGTTTTGCAAAATAGAACGATTTCTGATTGGAAACGGCTTGCACTGCAGGTCGTTTCTTTTTGGGTTAAAATTATTGAAATTCCGATAAATAACTGGTAAAATAGCATTAATAATTTATGGAGGTATGGCATATGCCAAAAAAGGCTTTGTATGCTGGCTCCTTTGATCCTGTCACTATGGGGCATCTTGACATAATCAGAAGAGCGGCTAAACTATGTGATGAACTTGTAGTAGGAGTAATCAGAAACCCTCAGAAATCCTCAATGTTTACAGACGAGGAGAGGATTGAGATGATTAAATTATCGACTTCCGACCTGCCTAATGTCAGAGTTGATGCTTTTTCGGGACTTTTGGCTGATTACGTCAATTCCAATGATTTTGACATTGTTATCAGAGGGTTGAGAGGTACTACAGATTTTGACAGTGAGATACAGATGGCGCAGCTTCATTCAATATTGTATAATGATAAGGTCGAAACTGTATTTCTGATGACCTCACCGGAATACTCATTTATCAGCTCAAGTATGGTAAAGGAAGTATATCTGCTAGACGGAAATGTGGACAGACTGGTTTCAAGGGAAGTTTTAGAGTTTATGAACAGTAAGTTCAGCAAATGAGAGGAGAAATAATATGAAAGTTTTAGAGTTACTTGAAGAGATTGAAGAAATCGTCGATACTGCTTCGGGGTTTCCTCTTACAGGAAAGATTATGATAGATGCAGATGAGCTGCTTGAGATAGTTAAAGAGATAAGAACCGAACTTCCTGAAGAAATTCAGCAGGCGCAGTGGATTAAGGGCGAGCAGAGAAGAATTCTTGCAGAGGCCAAGGATGAATACGAGTCGGTTATACGCGATGCCAGAAGACAGGCGGAGGCTCTCATAGACAACAATGATATTACAATCAAAGCCAAAATAAAGGCAGAGGAGATTATAACAATTGCCGAGGAAAAGGCAAGGCAGCTTAAAATCGGAACCTATGAATATATGGACAGCATCCTGTTTAATTTCCAGGAGAAGATGGAGGAGTTAAACGGCACATATTTTGCAGATATGTTCAACAGCCTTGAAAACACATTCAGCGGCATCAACGAAACACTCCAGTCCAACAGAGATGAAATCAAGCAGATGGCTTTTGAGGTTCACGACGAAGTCGAGGCTGACAAAGAAGAATATTAGATATCATATACCCGTACTGAATGAATATCATATAGTATGGGTATTTTATTTTTTGCCAGAAAGAATATAAAGGGGATATTGTGTCTGTTTGCGCTGGCAGGCTGCATTGTAATGGTAATATGTCCGGAGCAGTCCATATTTTCTGCCCAGAAAGGCATTATGCTGTGGGCAAACAGTATAGTACCGGCAATGCTTCCCTTTTTCATATGTATAAATTTTATCGGCGGCATAGGTGTTCTCAGGGTATTTCCGCCCGGAATATTTGCTTTTGCAATGAGCATTATGTCAGGCTATCCCATGGGGCCGAAGATAATAGGGGATATGGTCAGATGCAACGCACAAAAAAGCTGTGTGGCTTCTGAGCTTCTGCACTCTGTCGGGACCTGCCTTTATGACTGCTACGGTGGGTGTTTCGATGCTGGGGGATATGAAATGGGGCGCTGTAATTGCAGCCTCCCACTATCTTGCGGCAATGGCCAACTGTATCATATTCTATATCATTTTAAGACCGTCAGATGAGGTGCAGAGCCTTGAATATGAGCAGATAAAAAGAGGCAGCCTTGAGATTTTTACAGACTCCATATTGCAGGCGTTCAAGTCGGTTGGAATTATACTTGCATACATAATCATATTCATGTTTATAACTGATTTTATGGACTATGCAGGACTTTTCAATCATATATACTCGCCTGAACTGAAGTCTGTGATAAAAGGTGTTTTTGAGATGACTGTGGGCTGTAACGCCATAACTTCATATGCAGTGTGCTTTAAAACAAAAGTCGTGCTGTGCTCTTTCTTTATTTCTTTCGGAGGTCTTTCGATAATAGGGCAGTCGATGAGTATGCTGGCAGGTACGAATATACGGCTGTGGTATCTGCTTATCATAAAGGTTATGCATGGAGCTTTTGCCGCTGTCATAGCATATTTTTTATGCAGTATTGTGTGAATTGTGATATTATATAGTCATGAAGATTTTAGGAATAATAAGCGAATACAATCCGTTTCACAACGGACATAAATATCATATAGACAAATCAAAGGAGCTGACAGGGGCAGAGGCTGTTGTAGCAGTAATGAGCGGCAGCTTTGTCCAGAGAGGAGAGCCTGCTTTTGCTGACAAATGGCTCAGAGCGCAGACAGCGGTAATGAGCGGCGCAGACCTTGTAATCGAAAATCCTTTTGTTTATGCCTGCAACAGCGCGCAGGTCTTTGCAGACGGAGCCGTTAATATACTTGACGGACTGGGCTGCATTGATTTTCTTTCTTTTGGAAGCGAAGCAGGCAGCGTGGATGCTCTTGTGAAGTTTGCATCTGAAACTGATGAATTTAAGGACAGGCTTCACAGCGCATTGGAGCAGGGAATGACATATCCCAAGGCTGTTTCGTTTGCATATGGAGATGATGACGGCGTTATGACAGGTCCCAACAATATACTTGGTATAGAGTATATCAAGGTCCTGAACAGGATTAAATCCGGTATAGAGCCTGTCACGTTTAAGAGAAGTGACAGAGGATATCATTCGTATGAAACAGAGGGCATATTTGCAAGTGCCTCAAAGATAAGGAGTATAGCGGCCAAGGGCGAGGATTTCTCGGAATTTGTTCCTTACTCATACAAGGGATATATAGGCGGGCTTGACTATTTCAGCGTTATGAGCCACATTATATCCTTATCGGCAGAGGAACTGGACAGGCTTCCGTCAGCGGGCGAGGGGCTTGGCAACAGGATTAAAAGTCAGATAAGAAAGTCAGGCTCATTAAATTCACTTATTGATAATATACGCGGCAGCAGATATACCAGGTCGAGGATATCAAGAGTGCTGTGCCAGATGCTTGCAGGCTGCGGCAGCATGCCTGAGAACAAATACTATGCCAGAATACTTGGTTTTAACAGCAAAGGAGCAGAGGTGCTTAAATATATAAAAAAAAGCGAGTGTGCCTCAATCCCTGTGATAACCAATATCAACAGAGAGGACACGTCAGAAATAGACAGTGTACTCAAATATGACATAGCTTCTTCAGACATATACAACCTGCTTACAGGCAGGAATATGTATGAGTACTCCGACTACGTCAAAAAACCATTTATTATGACCTAACTCGATTTGTGAAACAAATCGTTAGTAGGTCAAACGTAGCAGTAAGTTCTTAACCGGCTATCTTCGTAAGCCGGAGAACTCTTGCATGACACCTACTAAGGCTCATACTTCGCCAAGTTAGGTGTTCAAGGCTTTCCCAAGAGTGCGAAGCACGATTGGCAGAAAGCTACGGCGAAATGACCTAACCCCATTTGCGAAGCAAATCTAAGGAATGAATACAGAAAGGGAATATATACTTGATATTTTACACATATGAGGAAAAGTGCGCGCTTCAAGGCTCAGCATTTATTGAATTGCAGTTTTGCAGGGCACCTGCGGATACTGATATAAAGGAGCTGGTGGCGGTAGACAGTATTGAGAACGGAAGGAAAGACTCGCTGTATGTAAGTGATGCGGACAGGTTTTACATAGAGTACGGTAAATATTTTGACTGCGGTATATATAACAGTCTCAAGCAGGGTGCTGTTGATATATACGGCATCAATTATTATGCGCCGTCAGTGACAAATACCGTTATAGACGGTATACGCATAGACAGCCCTTTGGATTACGAGAAGATTTTGCGCTGGCTTGAGGCATCGAAACAATACAACGGTTTCTACATTTTAGGTATATGACGGAGGCACATACAATGAGAGAACTGATTGGATATTGCGGTCTTGACTGCGAGCAATGTGATGCCCGCATTGCAACTGTTAATAATGATGAGGCTCTGAGAGAGAAAACAGCGAAGCTGTGGAGCAGACTCAACGGAGCAGAGATTACTCCTCAGATGATAAACTGCGTGGGCTGTCGCATAGAGGGCGTTAAGACACCATTCTGTAATGACATCTGCCTTATCAGAAAATGTGCAGAGAGTAAGGGGATGGAAACCTGCGGCAGCTGTGACAGGCTTGACGGATGTGAAACTGTCGGGGCAATAATTTCAGGCAATCCGCAGGCAATGGATAATCTTAAAAAGAAGATACTGCATATATGAAGCAGGGGTGAGAGATAAATGAAAAGATATATAGCGCTTCTAAGAGGCATAAACATAAGCGGCAAAAACAAAATATCTATGGCAGAACTTAAAACAGGATTTGCGGAAGCGGGTTACACAGCAGTTTCCACCTATCTTAACAGCGGCAATGTTGCTTTTGACAGTGATGCAGAGGATAAGGGGAGTATTTCTGAGAATATAATGGCGATGATTAAGGACAGGTTTAAGCTGGATATTCCCGTACTTGTAATACTGCAGGAGGAGCTTGCATACATACTTGCAAATGCTCCGAAGTGGTGGGGAAGTGATGATAAGGATATTTACGACAACCTCATATTTATGTTCCCATCTGTAGACTATGACAGACTTTACAGCGCACTGGGAGAACCAAAAGCGGAATATGAAAGGGTGTACAACTACAAGAATGCTGTTTTCTGGTCATTTGCACGCAAAGACTACCGAAAGACCAACTGGTGGGCAAAGACAGCAAGAGAAGCTGTAGGTAGTGAAATAACTATACGGACAGCAGGTACGGTGAGAAAACTTTTAAAGCTGTAAGTGACAGAGGTATAGATTATGATTATATATTTCAGTGCAACAGGCAACTGCAAACATACCGCGAAGGTGCTTGCACAAAAAACAGAAGATGAGGCTAAATCAATCCTTGAATTTATGAATGGCAGAGAAAAAGCTGATTTCAGAGATGAAAATAGGCTTGGGATTATAGCGCCGACATACGGCTGGAGGCTTCCAAGCATAGTCAGAGAGTTCATACAGAATACTGAAATTACGGTTTCAGAGAACACTTATGTATACTTTGTATCAACCTACGGAACCTCTCCGGGCGCGACAGTTCACGAAATGCGCAGGCTTCTTAGAGAGAAGAATATAGAGATTGACAGCGTATACAGTATCAGAATGCCTGACACCTGGACCCCTATATTCAATCTGTCAGATGCTCGCAAAGTGGAAGCCATAAATGCGGCGGCTGAGTCAGAGATAGCACAAACAGCAGAAAGCATACTTGCAGGAGACAGACGAAAACGCATGAAACGGCAGCTACCGTCATTTACTCTTGCAATAGCGGCAATGGTTTATGACGGAATGAGGCGCACAGCTAATCTTTATGTTGAGAGCAACTGCACAGGCTGCGGTTTGTGTGAGAGAAAATGCCCGGTTAAGGCAATTGAGATTAAAGACGGCAGACCCGTATGGATAAAGCAGCAGTGTACAATGTGTCTGGGCTGTCTGCACAGATGCCCTGTGTTTGCAATACAGTACGGCAGGGGCAGGACTAAAAAACACGGTCAGTATATTAATCCGCATACTAAAATGTAACAAAAACAAAAGCACCCTTCGGGAAACCGAAGGGTGTAGTTTTCGTGTCTATTAGATTTCTGAAGCAACAACTTCCTTGCCATCGTAGTAATTGCAATTAGGACAAACTCTGTGCGGAAGCTTAGGTTCATGACACTGTGGGCAAATTGATAAACCGGGAGCGGTTTTCTTCATATTTGCAGATCTTCTGCTGTTTCTCTTTGCCTTAGATGTTTTCCTTTTTGGTACTGCCATTGCTACACCTCCTTTTATTCATTAGTTTGTATAATTCAAATTTGTTTAATTTGCAACGTTAACATTATAACTTTGAAGTTAAGACTTGTCAATACAAAGATTAAAATATATTGCATAATCTTAACTATTTTCTGCAACAGGCTATACTATATGCTGTTGCAGTGCTTTTAGACAAGTATAGCACAAGTCACTTAATAAAGGAATAGCAAAAACAGATATTACCGCTATAATTCGGGGAGTGTCAGTCCGTACCTTTTCATTTCAGCCATCAGGTTAAACAGTACTGCGTTTGAGGCTTCACAAAGAGGCAGTCTATACTCTGGCTGTATTTTTCCCATAAAGCTTAGAGCAGCCTTTACGGGAATAGGGTTTACATCTGCAAACAGAGCGTCTATGAGAGGCTTCATATTAAGCTGCATTTCTCTTGCCCTGTCGGTATCACCGTCAAGATATGCGTGTGTCATCCTATGTACATCATTTGGAACTATATTTGAAGCTGTTGATATACAGCCTGCTGCTCCAAGAGCCATCATAGGAATTGTCATATCATCGTTTCCTGAGTACACATCGAAGCTTTCGGAAATTGCTCTTGATATGCTGCATACCTGTGAGATGTCACCGCTGGCTTCCTTGATGCCTATGATGTTGGGGTGATCTGCCAGATAAAATACGGTATCAGGAAAGATATTGACTCCTGTACGACCGGGTACTGAATAGAGAATACAAGGGACTTTAACTGAGTCTGCAATTTTTTCATAATGCTTTATCAGTCCTTTCTGGCTGCACTTGTTGTAGTAGGGGGTTACCAGCAGCAGTCCGTCTATTCCGAGCTTTTCTAAGGTCTGAGCCATTTCTATGGCATGGTCTGTATCATTGCTTCCTGCGCCTGCAATTACAGGTATGCGCTTTTCCAGAGGAACTCCATAAAATACGCTTTCATCGGAATGTTCCCTGAGAGCCCACTGCTGTACCTTGTTTACGGTAAACTTAACAACCTCTATATGCTCATCGTCTTTTAATGTTGAAGCCTCTCCCGTAGTGCCGCAGGAGATTATAGCGTCGATTTTTTCATCAAGCTGCCACTGGATAAGCGAATTGAGAGAGTCCCAGTCGACAGTGCCGTCTTTAAACGGAGTTACAAGGGCTGTGCCTGCACCTTTGAATATTGACAAAAAAGCACCTTCTTTCATATTTACTGATAATATATGAAAAAGGAATGGGAAGTGTGAAAGCGCAGAGAAGATATTAAAAGACAGATAAAGCAGGTGAACAATTACAGGTCGGAGAGGGTATGACAGATAAATATCGGGAATATGGTGTGAAAAATATGTAAAAGAATATGCAGAGTGCGCATATATATTTAAAGGGTCTTATAGCAGATAAGGCTTTTAGGATAATTTCTTGAGCAGGGTAGAATTGTATTTTGTTGCTGAATAATAAAAAAATATATATTTTACTTGCAAAATTAGTGTTTGAATGATAAAATAGAGTCATATTTTTTATGTATTAACAATAATTTTAGGAGAGAGGTGAACAATTTGGATAAAAAATTAAGAGTAGGTATACTTGGCGGTACCGGTATGGTAGGACAGCGTTTTATATCACTACTTGAAAATCATCCTTGGTATGAAGTCGTAACTATCGCAGCTAGTGAAAGAAGCGCTGGCAAGACCTACGAAGAAGCAGTAGGCGGAAGATGGAAGATGACCACCCCTATACCTGAATCCGTTAAAAAGATAGTGGTAATGAACGTTAATGACGTTGAGCATGTTGCATCTACAGTTGATTTTGTTTTCAGCGCAGTTGATATGAGCAAGGAAGAAATCAAAGCAATAGAAGAAGCTTATGCCAAAACAGAAACTCCTGTAGTATCAAACAATTCAGCTCATAGATGGACAGATGATGTACCTATGGTAATTCCGGAAATCAATGATGATCATTTTGAAATCATTGCAGACCAGAAAAAAAGACTGGGAACAGAGAGAGGCTTTATTGCAGTTAAGCCAAACTGTTCAATACAGTGCTATGTTCCTATCTTAAACGCATGGCAGGAATTTGAACCATACGAAGTGGTAGCAACAACATATCAGGCAATTTCAGGCGCCGGCAAGACATTTGCAGACTGGCCTGAGATGGTCGAAAACATTATCCCTTATATCGGCGGAGAGGAAGCTAAGAGTGAAGACGAACCTCTTAAAATATGGGGACATATCGAGAACGGCAAAATCGTCAGAGCAGAGTCGCCAAAGATTACCTGCCAGTGCGTAAGAGTACCTGTTTTAGACGGTCATACAGCTGCCGTATTTGTTAAGTTCAAGAAAAAACCAACCAAAGAACAGCTTATCAAAGCAGCCGAAAACTACAGAGGATACCCTCAGGAACACAATCTGCCAAGCGCACCTAAACAGTTCATTAAATACTTCGAAGAAGACAACAGACCACAGGCTAAGATTGACTGCGGCTACGAAAACGGTATGGGTGTAACAGCAGGAAGAATAAGAGAGGACAGCATCTATGACTTCAAATTCATAGGTCTTGCCCACAATACTGTAAGAGGCGCTGCGGGCGGTGCAATCCTTTGCGCAGAGGCACTTACAGACAAAGGCTACATCACAGCTAAATAACAGGTAGACATTAAAGACTGCAGATTGTATATCATTTGCAGTCTTTTTAAGAGTGAAAGGAGTAACTATGATTGCATTTCTTACAAGCAGTCCCGGAGGCTATTATGAAGAATACGGAGTGCGCAAGCCATATAAATTTGATGAAAGAAACGGATTTCTGGACAAACTCACAGATGTATGGAAAGACAACTCCAGAATACTTCTTATATGCGCAGAGCCTGATAATATCGAAGAGAACAACAATATGAGAGATAACTTTGCAGACGCTTTCAGATTAAGCGGCCTTTCTGCTGCTGAAATCGAAATATGTGACGGCAGGAACGGAGATAAATTACCTGAGCTTATTAAAAACTGTGATGTTGTTATTCTGTCCGGCGGACACACTCTTACACAGAATATCTTCTACAAGAAAATCGGACTCAAACCATTCATACATAAATTCGACGGAATAATTATAGGGGTAAGCGGCGGCACAATGAACAGCGGCACCGAGGTTTATGCGCAGCCTGAGCTTGACGGCGAGGTACTGGACCCCGAATACGTCAGATTTACAGACGGACTTGGGCTTATGGACTATATGATACTGCCGCATTACAATGTGCTGAAGGACAAGTATCTTGACGGCAAACATCTTATCAGAGAAGTTGCATCAGAAGACAGCTACGGCAGGAAAATATATGCCCTACCTGACGGAAGCTATGTGCTGATTAAAGACGGCAAGGCAGAGATAATAGGGGAAGCCTATCTGATATCAGATGGTAAAATAACTGAATACAGGCAGGAAAGGTGATTATGATGAATAAAAACACCTCACTTATTTTTGCCGTTCTTTCAGGTATTTCATTTGGAAGTGTAGGTGTATTTGTAAGGATATTTACGAGGGCGGGATTTGACAATATTTCAATACTTGCGGCAAGAGTGCTGCCGGCAGTGCTGATACTCCTTATACTGTTTCTTGTATTTGACAGGAGTCTTTTAAAGATCAGAATCAGGGATATATGGATATTTGCGTGTGCCGGGATACTGGGGACAACAGGTATGAATATTTTTTTTAATGAATCTGTTACAAGAGTTCCGTTGTCGCTTACTGCAGTACTGCTGTGTCTGACACCTGCAGTGGTAATGCTGTTTTCTGCTGTTATCTTTATTGAAGCAAACGGATATGAAGCGGCGGGCGGCGGCAGAAGCAGCACCATAGACGGCCCGTGGAACAAAGAAAGCCGGGAGGATTATCTGACAGAGGTACAGATACCGGTAAGAAAAAAATAGAGTTAAAACTGCTGTGCGATTAAGTATGGCAGTTTTTTGTTTGACAAAAATAAAAACCGAGGTCCTTGGACAGTCTGTGCCGCCTTGACGGTGGGGAGAACAGTCCTCGCTCAGTTGTTAAAATAAGTTTAGCACAGCTTTTTAATAAAATCAATGAGGCAAGAATATATATTTAACATCTTTTAACACCCCTGCGGTTGTGGTATAATTACTAGGTATGAATATAATCATCAGGAGGTATACATTTTGAATTTAATTCAGGCGATAATATTAGGGCTTATTCAGGGGCTGGCGGAGTTTCTGCCTGTCAGCAGTTCGGGACATCTTGCACTTGCACAGCATTTCTTCGGTATGAACCCGGACAGCGTGCTGCCGTTTGCAGTGCTTTTACACATAGGAACACTGATTTCGGTATGCATAGTATACTGGAGAGATATACTCGGCCTTATTTATGAATTTTTTGCAAGCATCAAGGACCTTGTTACAACCAGAAGCCTTAACGTCAACAAGAACGCCACCAGAAGAATGTGCTGGCTTATAATTGTTGCCACAATACCTACAGGAATAATAGGGGTACTGTTTAACGATATGTTTGCAGCCTTATATAATTCGGTACTTGCAATAGGTATAGCGCTGCTTATCACAGGTACGATGCTGTGGTTTGCAGAAAAATACGGCAAGGGTATCAACAATATCAGAAACACCAAATTCAAACACGCACTCATAGTGGGTCTTTTGCAGGGAGTTGCAATAGCGCCGGGAATATCAAGATCGGGAAGTACTCTTGTAGGAGGTCTTGCCTGCGGACTCAAAAGAGAATGGGCAGTAAGATTTGCATTCCTTATATCTATACCGCCGATTTTAGGCTCTGCAATACTTGAGGCTCCTGCGGCATTTGAGGCGGGAATGGACTCAAGCCTTGTTCTTCCTGTTGTGGTAGGCGTTATTGTTTCAGCAGTTTCAGGGCTCTTTGCAATCAAGGGCATGATTAAAATAGTTTCAAACAAAAAACTGACTTATTTCTCGTTCTATACATGGGCGCTGGGAATTGCAATGGTAATATATGCAGTTTTATCATAGAGGACAGCTTATGGCACAAAAGAAAAAATCACCGGGCAGACCTCCGGGAACAAAAAACAAAAACAAAAAGTCTGCGGTTTCGGAAGCTGATGCAAATCAGCTCCGCAAGGTCAGAGAAATACAGGCTCTTGTAATAATTGCGGTTGGAATATTTCTTGCAATCGCAATGTTTTTCAGCATTACGGGAGTAATCGGCGACGCCCTTGGCAGCTTTTTCAAGGGCTGCTTTGGCGTGATTGCGTATACGCTGCCGTTTTACCTTCTGCTTTACGGCGGACTTATGCTTGCGGGCAGAACCAAAATTCTGAGCACTCTGTCGACTATATTCTTTGTAGTGCTTTTCTTTGATATAGCGATAGGAAACTCCGTACGGTTTGTGGACGTCAAGGATCCGGTGGTGCCGATACTGGGACTTGGTGACATATATACAGCCGGTACAGAACTTAAAAACGGCGGAGTTCTAGGTATGATTTTTGCAATTCTTCTCGTAAAAATCATAGGCGTTGCAGGAGCATATATATTTGCCGGAGTAGTGGCTTTAATCTCCGTAATCCTTATAGCCGACAAGCCGTATGCGGGTATGGTCAACTGGCAGGAGAAATCCGAGGAGAGAGCCGAAAAACGACGCATTAAAAAAGAAAAAAGACAGAACACCGAAACAAAACAGCTGCCGCCTGTAAAGGAAACGGAGCAGCAGCTTGAAATAGCTCCGGCAAAACAGGAGATACCTGCGCCGGTCAGACCGGCAGCATCGGTATATCAGCCTGCCGACTACAAAAAGATGAGCAAGGCAATCAAAAAAGCGCGCATATCAGACAGCCAGAGAAAAATCCTGGAGTATATGATAGACGACTCACTTGCAAGAGGTAAGGGCGGAGAGAGCAAAGCGGAGGGCTACGGTCTTGACGGAAGCCAGGAAAGCCTTGCTTCACCGGGCTATGGTCTTAACGACGGGTATTCCGAGGGCGATATGGGTCATGAGGAAACAGGATATACAGGCGCATACGAAAACTACAGCGACAGCATTGACGAAAATGACAATATTTCAGAGCAGCAGATTGAAATAGAGGTGCCTGAGGAAAACACCAGCTTTGTCGACGGCAGAGGCTTTGCGGAGGAAGCTTCGGCAGAGGAAGTCAAAAAACCCGAAAAAATATCAAATGCGCAGGCGGCTTCTGCAACTCTTGACGCCAAAGAGTTCAACAAGAGCAAGCCTGCCGCAAAATACATAATGCCGCCTATTGACCTGCTCAAAAAACCGTCGGGCAAAGGCGCAGACCTTACAGACCTTGCAGAAAAAACAAGAAAGCTTGAAGAGACATTAAACAGCTTCAATGTGGACGCCAAGGTTGTAGATGCAATTCCGGGACCTACGGTTACAAGGTATGAGATACACCCGGGACCCGGCGTCAAGGTAAGCAGCATCGTGGGACTTTCCAATGATATAGCCCTTAATCTTGAGGCCAAGAGTATCAGAATAGAGGCTCCTATACCGGGCAAGGCCGCAGTAGGCATAGAAGTCGAAAACGACAAAATAAATGCGGTAAATATCAGAGAGATAATTGACTCAAAGGAATTCAAAAGCTCCAAATCGAAAATCAGCTTTGCCGTAGGCAAGAACATATCGGGAAAACCCGTGGTAGGTGACCTCAAGGGAATGCCGCACCTGCTTATTGCAGGCTCTACAGGCTCAGGCAAGAGCGTATGTATCAACAGCATTATAGCCAGCATACTTTACAAGGCAAAGCCTGATGAGGTTAAGCTGGTGCTTGTGGACCCGAAAGTCGTTGAGCTTGGCAATTACAACGGCATACCGCATCTTCTCATTCCGGTTGTTACAGAGCCGACCAAGGCTGCGGCAGCACTCAACTGGGCTGTTGCCGAAATGAACGACCGCTACAAGAAATTCGCGGAAGAGGGCGAAAGAAATCTTGAAGGTTACAACGATAAGAAAAAAGCCGAAAAGGATTTTGACGCTGTAATGCCTCAGATAGTAATAATCATTGACGAGCTTGCAGATCTTATGATGGCGGCTCCGTCACAGGTTGAGGAATCCATATGCAGACTGGCGCAGATGGCAAGAGCTGCGGGAATGCACCTTATCGTTGCGACCCAGAGACCGTCGGTTGACGTAATTACAGGTGTAATCAAAGCAAACATACCGTCAAGAATAGCATTTGCAGTGTCATCTGTTCACGATTCCAAAACCATTATAGATATGGGCGGAGCGGAAAAACTGGTCGGAAAAGGCGATATGCTCTACAATCCGCTTGGCATGGGCAAGCCTGTAAGAGTTCAGGGATGCTTCATATCGGACAGCGAGGTTAACAGCATAATCAGATTTGTAAAGGACCAGGCGCAGGAGGTTGAATACTCAAGCGACGTTATAAATACCATCGAAAAAACAGATATGCCGCCTGAAATGAAAGCAGACGACAGTGACGAGCTTCTTCCTGACTGCATAGAACTTGTGGTACAGAGCGGACAGGCATCGGTATCCATGCTACAGAGGCGCTTCAGAATAGGCTACAACAGAGCGGCGAGAATAATAGATATGATGGAGGAACGAGGCATTGTAGGACCTCAGGACGGCTCCAGACCGAGACAGGTATTTATGACCGAGGAGGAGCTGCACAATATAAACGAAAATTTACCAGAGGAAAATTCAGATGAAGATATACATTGATACACTTGGCTGTCCCAAGAACTTTTATGACAGCAGAACTGCCGCAGGAATACTGGAGGACAGCGGACATACACTGACAACAGAGCCGTCGGAGGCTGATGTTATTATGGTAAACACCTGCGGATTTATCAACGATGCCAAAAAAGAGTCCATAGATCGCATCTTTGAGATGGCGGATTACAAGCAGTACGGCAAAAAACTTATAGTTTCGGGCTGCCTTTCCCAAAGATACAGCAGCGAGCTGTTTGATGAAATGCCGGAGGTTGACGCATTTCTGGGAGTTAATGACTACGAAACGCTGCCTGCGCTTCTTGACAGCCTTGACGAGCGAAAAATCATCGCAAATTCATGCACCGAAACAGAGCTGCCTGAGGTTAAAGTCAGAGCGGACGGCAGCATGTACAGCGCTACACTCAAAATAGCGGAGGGCTGCAATAACAGATGCGCCTACTGCATTATTCCGTTTATACGCGGAAACTACAGAAGCAAAAGACAGGAAGCGGTTATAGCAGAGGCCAAAGCGCTGGCAGAGGCAGGCTGCAGAGAGCTTATACTGATAGCGCAGGATACGACCTATTACGGCTATGACCTTTACGGTGAATACAGACTGCCGCAGCTTCTGAAACAGCTTTGTCAGATAGACGGCATCAGGTGGATAAGGCTTATGTACTGCTATGAGGACAGAATTACCGATGAGCTGATACAGACAATCAGAGAAGATGACAAGATATGCAATTATCTTGATATACCTATTCAGCATGCATCGGACAATATCCTTAAAGCTATGAAGCGAAGATCCACAAACAGATCCATTACGGACAAAATAGCAAAGCTCAAGGAGCAGATACCGGATATTCATATAAGGACTACTCTCATAACAGGATTTCCGGGAGAAACCGAAGAGGACTTTGACACCCTTTATGACTTTGTAGCAGAGCAGAGATTTGCAAGGCTTGGAGTGTTTGCATACTCGCAGGAGGAGGGAACTGTCGCAGGACAGATGCCAAATCAGATAGACGAAGAAATCAAAACGGAGCGCGCGGACAGCATTATGAGGCTTCAGATGGAAATATCCCTCGAAAAAAACCGCAGCAAGATTGATACGGTTCAGGAGGTTATAGTTGACGAAATCGACGAGGACGGAAGCTATATAGGTCGCACCAGATATGATGCGCCTGAAATCGACAACGCTGTTATATTTACAGGAAAACAGGAACATAAGCCGGGCGATATGGTTATGGTGCATATAGATGATGCCTTTGACTATGATCTGGCAGGAACGGAGGTATAATATGAACTTGCCAAACAAGCTTACAATGGGAAGAATGATAGCGGTACCGTTTTTCGTGGTGTGCTATATATTTGAGCTTTATCTTCCCGCCTTTATAATTTTCATACTTGCATCACTTACGGATATGCTGGACGGTAAAATAGCGAGAAAATATAATCTTGTGACAAACTTCGGAAAAATAATGGACCCTCTGGCAGACAAGATACTGGTTTATTCAGCCTTCTGTCTTATGGTAGAGGATGGCATAATCCCTGCGTGGATTTTAATAATCATACTTGCAAGAGAATTTGCAATAGCGGGAATGAGAACCGTTGCGGCATCTGAAGGTATTGTAATTGCGGCAGGCATGAGCGGCAAAATCAAGACAGTGCTGCAGATGATAGCGGTACCTGTACTTCTGCTTGCGGTAACACTTCCCGAAATCAGCATAATACTTACAATAGGCAGCATATTCCTGTGGGCTTCTCTTGTTATGACAGTTTACTCGGGAATAGAATATATAGCAAAGAACAAATCAGTCTTTTCAATGTAAAGGAGGCATTATGAGAGCGGCGGTTTTAAGCGTTGGAACAGAATTACTTTTCGGACAGGTGGTAAATACAAACACCGTATACCTTTCACAGCAGCTTAATGCAATGGGTTTTGACGTTATGTATCATTATACGGTAGGCGACAATCCGGAGCGCCTCAAAGAGATTATCGAGCTTGCGTTCAAGGACTGCGACCTTATAATCACAACAGGAGGCCTCGGACCTACACAGGATGATCTTACCAAGGAAATAGTATGTGAAACCATGGGAGATGAGCTGGTGCTGCATCAGAAAAGCCTTGAGGCTCTTGAAGCCGTAATGACAAAGCGCGGCCGCAAAATGACCGAAAACAACTACAAGCAGGCGTGGCTTCCGTCAAAAGCGGAGGTCTTTGATAACGATCAGGGAACAGCGCCGGGATTTGCGCTTGAGATAGACGGCAAGACTGCCATATGTCTGCCGGGACCTCCAAGAGAAATGATTAATATGTTCATCAAAAAAGCAAAGCCTTATCTTGAATCAAAATCTGAGGAAGTAATATACTACAGGCAGATAAGAACCTTTGGGATAGGGGAATCACAGCTTGAAACAGAGCTGCTTCCGCTGATTGACGCGCAGACAGACCCTACAATAGCCACTTATGCCAAGGAGGGCGAGGCATGCGTGAGAGTTGCCTCCAAGCGCAAAACCCTACAGGAGGCGCAGCAGGCGGTTGACGATATGACATCAAAGGTACAGGAGCTTGTAGGTGAGTACATATACAGTCTGGATGACGAGGAACTTTATCAGGTTGCAGGCCGCAGGCTTCTTGAAAAAAATATTTCAATATCCTGTGCCGAAAGCTGTACAGGAGGATTATTTGCCAAAACTCTTACGGATATAGAGGGAATATCAGCAGTGTTCGACAGAGGTATTGTAACTTACAGCAACAGAGCCAAAATCGAGGAGCTGGGAGTAAGGCACGAAACACTTGACAGATACGGAGCGGTAAGCGAGCAGACGGCAAGAGAAATGGCGCTGGGACTTCACAAAGTTTCAGGCAGCAGACTGTGCATATCGGTTACCGGTATTGCAGGACCCGGAGGAGGAACTGACGAAAAACCTGTAGGCCTTGTTTATATAGGGATTGTATTTGATGACAAAGTGGAGGTCAGAAAGATACACGCTTTCAGACCGCTCAGAAGCCTTGTCAGAAACACAGCCATGCTGAATATGTTTGATATGATAAATAAAATTATTTCTTGAAAATAATTCCATTAAGTTATATAATAAAGACACACATTTTTCAAAAATATACTTGACCTTTCCAAAACAGTATTGTATTATATGTTTGAGAACAAACGTTCACACTTTTGTTCGGAATATGGAGGATTATATAATATGGCAGTTTCAAATACAGAGAAAGACAAAGCTTTAGATGCCGCATTGCTGCAGATTCAGAAGCAGTTCGGCAAGGGCGCGATTATGAAGCTTGGAGATGACAATGCGCTTACAGACATACAGGCGATATCAACAGGCTCTATTACACTTGATGTTGCAACAGGCATAGGTGGAGTTCCAAGAGGCAGAATTATAGAGATATACGGACCTGAATCCTCAGGTAAGACAACGCTGACGCTTCATATCATAGCAGAGGCACAGAAGACAGGCGGCAAGGCTGCATTCATAGATGCGGAGCACGCTCTTGACCCTGAATATGCCAAGCATTTAGGCGTTGATATCAATGAGCTTTTGGTTTCACAGCCGGATACAGGCGAGCAGGCTCTTGAGATATGTGAGATGCTTGTCAGAAGCGGCGCCCTCGATGTTATAGTTATAGACTCGGTTGCAGCCCTTGTGCCTAAGGCAGAGATACAGGGCGAGATGGGCGATTCTCACGTTGGACTTCAGGCAAGACTTATGTCACAGGCTCTGAGGAAGCTTGCGGGAGCAATCAACAAATCCAAGACAGCAGTTATATTTATCAACCAGCTCAGAGAGAAGGTCGGAGTGATGTTCGGTAATCCCGAAACCACCACAGGCGGCAGAGCCCTCAAGTTCTATTCGACAATGAGAATGGACGTCAGAAGGATAGAGAGTATCAAATCGGGAGATTCAGTTCTTGGCAACAGGACCAGAGTCAAAATAGTCAAGAACAAGGTGGCGCCACCATTCAAGCAGGCTGAGTTTGATATTATGTACGGAGAGGGAATATCCAAAGCAGGTGATATTCTTGACTGCGCAGTTGAAAACGGCGTAGTAGAGAAGGCCGGTTCGTGGTACAGTTTTGACGGAGAGAGAATAGGTCAGGGCAGAGAGAATGTCAAGACATATCTGCAGTCAAATCCTGATATTATGGATAGAATAGAAGGGCTTATTCTTGATACAATCAGACCTGTTGAGGCATTACCCGCAGAAGAAACTCTGACAGTCGATGAAGACGGAGTTATTATAGAATAAACTGTAATAGTAATTTTAAGGAGGAATACTGTGAGCAGGAGGGTTTTATCAGTAATTTTGTCAGTGATATTAATAATAACGATGATGCCTTTCACATCTTATGCAGCATCAACATCTAAAAGTATATTCAGTGCTGTCGAAAAAGGCAAGTCAGTTAAGCCCAAAACATATACTCACAGTGATATTGTGGATGGACTTACTGTTCATCATGGTGTGGATGTATCCGAACATCAGGGTAAAATCAACTGGGCAAAGGCCAAGAAATCCGGCGTTGAATTTGCAATAATCAGAGTAGGCTGCAGACGTCTTGCCTCAGGGCAATTCAAAGAAGACGACTATTTCTATCAGAATATGGAGGGCGCAATTAATGCGGGAATCAAAGTAGGGGTTTACTTTTATTCAGGAGCCACTACCAAAAAAGAAGCTGTTAAAGAGGCTGATTATGTGCTTAAACGAATAAAGGGATATAATGTCGAGCTTCCTGTATTTTTTGATATTGAATATCATAATGGCGCCAGAATTACAAAAGCTCTCAAAAACAAAAGAGGCAAAGCTACAAATATATGTATGGCATTTATGAACAAGGTTAAGAAAGCCGGTTATACGCCTATGGTGTATACATATCGTAACCTCATGAATAATTATCTGTATCCTCAGAAGTTTGTAAACGGCGGGTATGGCATATGGATAGCGGATTACAATACGGTGTGCAAATTTACATATCCTTATGTTTCATGGCAGTATACAAGCTCAGGTAAAGTCCCCGGAATCTCCAAAAAGAAAAAGGGTAAATGGAGTACAGCCGATTGTAATTTCTGGTATGATGACGGTACATATTTCGATAAGACATCCGAGTCTGTTCAAGAGTCTCAGTAAAACAATGTAATTACAGGATTAACAAACAGCAGTGACAGTAAACAACAAAGATTGCTGCTGTTTGTTAAAATACTATTGCTCTAAAAAGTCTTTTGTTGTATAATCTAGTTTGTTAAAGTTATCGAGGCATAGCTCAGTTTGGCAGAGCGTTGCGTTCGGGACGCAAAGGCCACAGGTTCGAATCCTGCTGCCTCGACCAATGTCAAACCGCTTGAAAACATTGATGCATCAGTGTTAACGGCGGTTTTTGTTTTGAAATATATATTACTCATATATAATAAGATATGATTTTTTATGGGGTGAAGAAAATGAAAAACAAAAATCGTGGCTTTACCATCATAGAACTTTTGATTGTGGTAGCGATTATTTCAATTCTTGCATCAATAGGCATTCCGGTCTTTTCAAATTCGCTGGAAAAGAGCAGAGAAAGCGTTGATATTGCAAATGTACGCGCGGCTTATGCGGATGTGATGACATCTGCAAATTTGGGTGAAGCCGCAGTGAAGATCGTACATTTAAACCAGAAAAAAGACGGATGGCAGTCTATGGATCCGGTGAAAATCGGAGGTATAATCCATTACAAAAATCAGGGCGATACGGATAACTGGAAGGGAAATCCTGTTGCAGGCGGAATCTGTGAAGTTTCATATAACGAGAGCTGTGGCGCAGTGTTTACATGGAGCAGCAAAACAGATTCGTCAGTGCCAAAATATCCGTTTGACACCGGAATAACTGCAGAGCAGTTTTTCTTTCTGCTTTATGATACTGACTTCTGGAAGAATGGCAGCCTCAATAATACTCCTAATTTTGAATTTGATTCACGTTGCCCTGATTCCGAATATATTCCGGCCATCGAAGATCAGATTAAAAAACTGAACAACAGTCTTCTTCAGCAGCCGGAATGCACATGGGCATATCTGGGGAGCGGACATGAAGATAAGGCAGCAAACAGATATCTTTTCTGGACATCTCTTGATACAGATAAGGTTGGCGCAGGAAAGACAATCCCTGTGCTTATCCAGACCGGCGACGGAAGATACTACGTTTCCAAGACCACGACAGGCGAGCGGACAACAAAGGAAGGAAAAAAATATGTTGCAGTTTCAGATCACCTTTATAACAGTTCTCAGTATAAAAAGGTTCTGGATAACGGCAGTAAGTACAATTCTCTGACAGATGCCTATGATGCATATCTTAAAGCTCTGGCAGATCCGAAATATAAATATAACCAAAGGAGATAAAAATGCCTGAAAACACAAATATAAAAAAGAGAAGCATTACAAGTATTATACTGATATTGCTGATTATATTTTCATCATCAACATGCTATGCACATACGGAAATATCAGACGAGGGATATCCTATACTGAATGAAACAGAATCCGCACTTGCACAAAAGGTTATGTCTCTTGAACTTTCTGTAAGAACTGTAAAGACACACAACAAGAATATTAAGGTGATTGTCAATCAGACTGATGAACTGAAGGAACTTGTGAAGGAGGCCCAAAAGGCAGGCTACTGGATTTACTATAAATACTGCAGGTCAGTAAGAAAATCCTCAAAGTATATAACATGGCGTACAACACCGGAAACAACATATATTAATACAGAGGGTATTGCCGGAAAAAGGTATTACTATAAGGTGAGAGTTATTCTTTATGGAAAGCTCGACGGTGATTCTTCATATGTTACATTTATTAAGCTGGCAGAAAGCGAATTAAAGCAATGCAGATATGGCGTCAGAATATGGACAAAAAACTGATTTTTTATTAATAAATCAAAAGAAGCACAAATTATTAAGAAATCATCAGAAACCCTTTGACATCAGGGGTTTCTTTTGTTATAATAACTAAGTATGCAAGCCGCACGGAACAGGCCTTAAAAGCTTCGGCTGCCTTAACACGGCGAGACTGGATAGAGGAGGTAAATAATATGTATGCAGTAATTAAGACTGGCGGAAAGCAGTACAGAGTGCAGGAAGGTGATGTTATCACTATCGAAAAACTCAATGCTAACGTTGGTGACAAAGTTGAATTCGATGAAGTTTTAGTACTAGGTGAAGGTGCTGATATCAAGGTGGGAACTCCTTTCCTTGATGGAGTTAAAGTTTTCGGTACAGTAACAGAAAACGGCAAAGGCAAGAAGGTTATAATCTTCAAGTACAAGAGCAAGAAAGACTACAGAAAGAAACAGGGACACAGACAGCCGTACACTATGGTTGAAATCACAGGTCTTGGTACAGACAAGCCTGCTAAAGCTGCTCCTGCAGCAGAAGCTACAGAAACTGTAACTGAAGCTAAGAAACCTGCAAAATCATTAAAATCAATGAAAAAAGCAGAGTTAATCGAGTTTGCTAAAGAAAACGGCATAGAACTTGATGAAAAAGCAACTAACGCTATTATGATTGAAACAATCGAAGCAGCACTTAAATAGATTTAGAGCAAGGAGGTAAAATCCATGGCAAGTAAAAAAGGTGTAGGAAGTTCCAAGAACGGTAGAGACAGTGAGTCGAAACGTTTAGGAGTTAAAACAGGTGACGGTCAGTATGTAACTGCCGGCAGCATTTTAGTTAGACAGAGAGGAACTAAGTTCCACCCTGGCAACAATGTAGGAAAAGGCGGAGATGACACTTTATTCGCAATGATCGATGGAGCTGTTAAGTTCGAAAGATACGACAAAAAAAGAAAACAGGTAAGTGTATATCCAAAAGAAGCCTAATCAGCTATTTAACCCCTATCCGAAAATGATGGGGGTTTTTTAACATCCTGAATAAGGAGGAATTATGTTTGTAGACAGAGCGAAGATATTTATAAAATCAGGAAAAGGCGGAGACGGCTGTGTATCTTTCCGAAGAGAACCTTTCGTTCCCGAGGGCGGTCCTGACGGCGGTGACGGCGGCAGAGGCGGAGATGTCGTATTTCAGGCAGATCTGAGCCTCAGAACTCTGATGGACTTCAGATTTAAACGCAAATACGAGGCCGAAAACGGACAGAACGGCATGAAAAAAAAGAGATACGGCAAGTCCGGCGAAAACCTTGTAATCAAAGTGCCTGTAGGCACTATGGTCATAGATGAGGAGACAGGAATGCTTATGGCAGACCTTGTTGAGAACGGACAGTCATTCGTTGCGGCAAAAGGCGGCAAGGGCGGCAAGGGCAACGTACACTATACCACCAGCACAAGACAGGCTCCAAACTTTGCAGAGGCAGGAGGCACCGCAAAGGAGAGAAACGTAATACTCGAAATGAAGCTTATAGCTGATGTGGGACTTGTAGGCTTTCCAAATGTGGGCAAATCCACAATCCTTTCGGTCAGCACCAGCGCCAAGCCGAAGATTGCAAACTATCATTTCACAACCATTGACCCTAACCTTGGTATAGTGCAGCTTTCAAATACCAGCTTCTGTATGGCGGATATAGCAGGTATTATAGAGGGGGCGTCAAAAGGTCTCGGGCTTGGTTTCAAATTCCTAAAACATATCGAGAGAACCAAGGTGCTTATCCACGTTGTAGACGTATCAGGTTGCGAGGGCAGAGATCCTATAGAGGACTTTGACAAAATAAATGAGGAGCTCAGGTCATATGACGAAAGACTTATGAAAAAGCCTCAGATTGTAGCAGCCAACAAGATAGACATCATATCAGAGGACGACCCCGGCTATATTAAATTCAGAGATTACGTTGAGGGCAAGGGCTACAAGGTATTTCCGGTATCAGCTCCTATCAATATGGGAGTAAAGGCGCTTCTTGAGGAGGCAGCAAGGCTTCTGGCAGAGGTTGAGTTAAACGGAGAGGCCGAGCCTATTGAATACGAAATGTTTGACTTTGAAACCGAAAACAAAGACCCTGAATACAGAAAAATCAAAGGCTATTACGATGAAAAGGACGGAGTTTACGTGCTTGAGGGCAAGCAACTTGAAAAAATATTCAACTCCACCAACTTTGAGGACTTCGGCTCACTCAGATATCTGTACAGATATATCGAGAAACAGGGCGGAATGGATATCCTGATAGGTTTAGGCCTTGAAGAAGGCGATACAGTTAGAATAAAAGACTTTGAATTTGAATATTATAAAGACTAGAGAATGTATTATACATTCTCTAATTTTTTTACGGGAGATATTCATATGAAAAAAGTAATAATTATTCAGATAGTGCTTTCACTGATACTTACTGCCGTCTTTGCAGTTGGAAACAGCAGGGGTTATCTTGACAGCGTGATACCTGCAATGGAGCATGATAACAGTATTACAGACATTGCAGGCGCGGCGGTTGAAACTATGAGAAACATAGGTGCCAGATAGAAATTGTTGATTAAAGATAAAAGAATATATATTTTTTTATCAAATTAAACAAAAAACTGTTGACATGCAAAAAAGACGGTGCTATAATCTAGCCATAGAAAAACGAAAGGAACAGATTTAAAATGATAAATTTTGCTATTACATCAGCTTTCATAAAAAAACAGGTTAAACGATAGTACGTCTGCTTATGAATATTTTTTCATGGGGAGACGATGTTGGTTTTCCTGTGAGATGAATGTAAAGCAATTTGTTTTATAACCGTCTTGGGAAAACCCGAGGCGGTATTTTATTTGTTAAAACACTTAAACAGGAGGTAATAAATATGATAAGAGTGGGAATTATAGGGTACGGTAACTTAGGAAGAGGAGTTGAATATGCAGTAAACAAGGCTCCTGATATGCAGCTTATGGCAGTATTTACAAGAAGAGATCCGGGCAGCGTCAATATTCTTTCCGAAAACGTTGAGGTTGCTTCGGTTGATACAGTGACAGACTGGGTAGGCAAGATAGATGTAATGGTATTATGCGGAGGAAGCGCTACAGACCTTGAAGCGCAGACACCTCACTTTGCAGAGTACTTCAATGTGGTTGACAGCTTTGATACTCACCCTAAGATTTTACAGCACTATGGTGATGTAAACGAAGCGGCTCTTGAGCACAACACACTGGCAGTAATTTCAGCAGGCTGGGATCCGGGAATGTTCTCATTAAACAGAGTCTATGCGGATGCGGTACTTCCTGCAGGCAACACCTATACATTCTGGGGCAGAGGCGTATCACAGGGACATTCGGATGCCGTAAGAAGAATTGACGGAGTTCTTGATGCAAGACAGTACACAATTCCTGTTGAAGCAGCTCTTGAAGCAGTCAGAAACGGTGAAAACCCTGAATTTACAACAAGACAGAAGCATACAAGATACTGCTATGTAGTTGCGGCAGACGGATATGACAGAGAAGAAATCAGAGAAAAAATCGTAACAATGCCTGACTACTTTGCAGACTATGATACAACAGTGGAATTTATCACAGCAGAGGAAATGCAGAAAAACCACAGCGGACTTGCACACGGAGGATTTGTTATCCACAGCGGAAGCACAGGTCCTGAGGATGAAAACACAAACATTATAGAGTACAGATTAAAGCTGGATTCAAACCCTGAATTTACAGGCTCAGTGCTTACAGCAGTTGCAAGAGCCGTATACAGAATGAGTCAGGAGGGACAGACAGGCTGCAGAACAATGCTTGACATACCTCCGGCATATCTTTCAACTAAGACTACCGAAGAATTTTTAAAGAATATGTTATAGAAAAGGAAAACACAAATGAGAACAACAGGTAAAATAGCAGGAGTGAATATAAGCGACATAGCAGCAAAGACGGGAACACCTGTAATCATATACGATGAGGATATGATGAGAAACCAGATAAGAACATACACAGGCAATTTCAGATCTGAAATGTTCGATACAAGAGTTGTATATGCCTCCAAGGCATTCCTGTGCGGCGCTATGGTTGAGATAATCAAAGAGGAAGGCATGTATGCCGATGTCGTAAGCGGCGGTGAGATGCACTGCGCCGTAACCTCGGGACTTGATCCATCAAGAATATATTTCCACGGAAATAACAAATCCGCAAGGGAAATATCAGAGGCATTTGAGTACGGCATAGGCCAGATAGTTGCAGACAATATATCAGAGATAGAGGACATAGCGGCGGCGGCTGAGAAATTCCAGAAGCCTATGAGAATACTTCTCAGAATAAATCCGGGCATTGAAGCGCACACTCACGAATATATTACAACAGCGAGAAAAGACAGCAAATTCGGCGTATCCATAGACAATGAGGATATGGTAAGACGCATATGGGAGAGAGTGCAGCAGTGCGAATACCTTGAATTTGCAGGCTTTCATGCGCACATAGGCTCTCAGATATTCAGCAGAGAGGCGTTTGTATCAGAAATAGACACTATGGTGGACTATACGGCGCATATGCAGCAGGAATACGGAATTACAGTACAGGAGCTTGACTTTGGCGGCGGCTTTGCAGTAGTCTATACCGATGCTGACGAGCCGATACCTGTGGAAGAGGTTTGCCCCCTCATAATCAGTGAGTGTGAAAAGAAGGTGATACAGCGCAGGCTGAATTTAAAAACCATAAGCATTGAGCCGGGAAGAAGCATCGTGGGAGAAGCAGGCTACAGCGTATATACGGCAGGCTACAGCAAAACAGCCGAAGACAAGAACTATATATTTGTAGACGGCGGAATGGCAGACAATATCAGACCTGCGTTATACGGAGCTGAATACAGCTGCGAGAATATATCAAAGCCTGATGCTCCTATGACAGGAAACTACGTTATAGCAGGCAAATGCTGCGAGTCGGGAGATATACTGATTAAAAATACGCAGCTTCCAAAGACAGATGCCGGAGACCTGATAGTCATAAACACTACAGGCGCATACGGTTACAGTATGGCGTCAAACTATAACAGGCTCGGAAGACCTCCTGTTGTATTTGCATCAGAGGGCAGAGCAAGGTGTGTAATCAGACGTGAAGAATACACCGACATGGAAAAATTAGAATCCAATGAACAGATAATATAAATTTAAGGAAACGAGGAATAAAAAAATGAAGAGAATTACAGGATCAATAGTAGCGCTTATAACTCCGTTTACACAAGACGGAAAGGTTAATTACGAAAAGCTGGGAGAGCTTTTAGACTGGCATATTGCAAACAATACAGACGCAATACTGATACTGGGAACAACAAGTGAGTCCCCTACAATGTCACATGAGGAGGACCTTGAAATCTGCAGATTTTCAGTAGAGCGTGTGGCAGGCAGAGTCCCTGTTATAGCAAGCAGCGGTTCCAACTCAACCCAGACCGTAATCGAAAAGAGTCTTGACCTGCAGGCTGCGGGAGCAGACGCTGTAATGAATATTGCCCCTTACTACAACAAGGCAAACAAAAAGGGAATGTATCATCACTTTGCAGACGTTGCAGACGCCATCGACATTCCGCTTATCATATACAACGTTCCAGGCAGAACAGGCTGCAGCATTCCGGCAGATGTAATCGGCGAGCTTTCAAAGCACGAGAGAATTATCGGAATCAAGGAAGCCAGCGGAGATTTATCATACGTTGCAAAGATTGCAAAATACGCCAACGAAAACTTTGCCATCTACAGCGGCAACGATGATGTGATACTTCCTGTATTATCAATGGGCGGCTCAGGCGTAATATCGGTTCTAGCCAACGTAATGCCAAAGGAGACACACGATATGGTTATGTCATACTTAAACGGAGATACAAAGGGAGCCCTTGCAGAGCAGCTCAGACTTATGAACCTCATAAACAATCTGTTCATAGAAGTAAACCCTATACCTGTAAAGGAAGCTATGAACCTTATGGGTATGAACGTTGGAGGCTTCAGACTTCCTCTATGTGAAATGGAAGATGAACACAGAGAAATATTAAGAGAATCTATGGCAAAGGTGGGACTTGTTTAATGATTGATATCACTTTATTCGGATATGGCGGTATGGGCAGAGCGATAGAAGCTGCCGCAGATGCCAGAGCTGATATGTCTGTAAAAAGAATATATGATTTTGACGGCAGTGCCGTGTACTGTACAAGAGGAGAAGACACTGCCTTGCAGCACGAGGCTGTAATAGACTTTTCGCACTATACAATGCACGATGAGGCGCTCAGATACGCCCTCGAAAAGAACATACCGATTGTTGTCGGAACCACAGGGCTTTCTGATGAGCAGATAAGCAATATGCAGGAAGCCGCAAAGCGCATACCGGTGCTTTACAGCACCAACTACTCCTACGGTATCCTCATTATGAACCATCTCATAAGAGAGGCCAATAAATACCTGAGTGAATGGGACGTGGAGCTTACTGAAACGCATCACAGCAAAAAAAAGGACGCTCCAAGCGGCACAGCAAAGACAATGCTCTCAATTCTGAATGAAGACAATTCCAAAACAGAGGTTTACGGAAGACAGGGCATTACAGGAGAAAGAAGTAAAAGAGAAATCGGCGTGCATGCTCTTCGAGGCGGCACTGTTGCAGGGACACATACGGTATCGTTTTTCGGAAACGATGAAACCATAGAAATAACCCACAGAGCAGCCAGCCGGAAGATATTTGCAGAGGGAGCCTGCATAGCTTTAGCAAAGCTTTATAACAGAGAGCCGGGATTTTACAACCTGGAGGAAATTCTGCTTTAATACTTTGTTTTTAAACCGCATAGGAATGAAAACTTATGCGGTTTTTTTGCGCCGAAAAACTGTAACTGACGGCGCATATATGCTATACTTAAATATGTATTGTCAAAAATTAAATCAATGAGGCAAAGAGGATTTATGAAAAAACGTTTATCAAGAGAAGAAGGACTTAAACTGTTAAAAGAATACGGTACGCCGGAGCACGTTGTAAGACACTGCATAGCAGTAACAGACACTGCGGTAGCAATAGGCAGGGCGCTTAATAAAGCGGGATATAGCCTTGATATCGATCTGATACAGGGAGCCGCAATCATACACGATATAGCCAGAGTAGAGGATAAGCACTGGGAGGTCGGCGCAGACATAGCAAAAAATCTCGGCTATGATGATGAGGCCGATATAATCAGAGTACATATGTTTTATCCCGAATTTTCGCCGATAGATAAGGCAAACGAAACCGATATGGTGTGCCTCGGCGACAGGCTGGTCAAGGAGGACAGATATGTGGGCCTTGATGAACGTATAGATTATGTCATAAACAAGGCGCGCAAAAAAGGCGCGGGAGAAGACGTCATAAACAATATACTTAAGAAAAAGCAGGAGGCCGGTGAATTTATCAGAGGCATAGAGAGAAAAACCGGCAGATCCATAGATGATATAGCACTGGGAAAGGATAATTAAATGGAGCTTAACAGAGAACTTGAAAAACTTCTTAAAAAAGTAGAAAAGCCGGCAAGATATATAGGCGAGGAAATCAATTCAATCAAAAAAGAACATGCTGATGTAAGATTCGGTTTTGCCTTTCCCGACACCTACGAGATAGGTATGTCATATCTGGGGTTACAGCTTTTATACAATATTCTCAACAAGGAAGAGCATATTGCCTGTGAAAGAGTATTCTCTCCTGCACCTGATATGGAGGCGCTTATGAGGCAGGCGGATATGCCGCTTTTTACCCTCGAAACCAAAACGCCCCTTAACGAGCTTGACATACTGGGATTTACACTGCAGTATGAAATGTCATATACCAACATACTCAATATATTGAATTTGGGTAAAATCCCGATGCTTTGCGCAGACAGAGGCGAGAATGACCCTCTAATTGTTGCGGGAGGTCCCTGCGCATACAATCCGGAGCCGCTGGCGGACTTTATAGACGTATTCCTTATAGGCGACGGAGAGGATCAGCTTCCTCAGTTTGCAAACCTGTGGGGTGAGTGCCGCAGAGAGGGTCTTGACAAAAAAGCATTTCTCGAAAAAGCGGCAGCGGCAATCGACGGCGTATATGTTCCGGCCTTTTATGATGTTTCCTACAACGAAGACGGAACTGTCAGAGCATATACTCCAAACAATGAGAGCGCCCCAAAGAGAGTCAGGAGGGCAATAGTAAAGGACATCGAAAACGTGGATTTCCCTGTAAACAACATAATCCCGTTTATAGAAACAGTGCACGACAGAGCCGTTGTCGAAACTTTCAGAGGCTGCACCAGAGGCTGCAGGTTCTGTCAGGCAGGTATGATATACAGACCTGTAAGAGAAAGAAGCAAGGACAGGATAATCGACATAGCAAAAAAGCAGCTTGAAAATACAGGGCATGAGGAGCTGTCGCTTCTTTCCCTTTCAACAAGCGACTACAGCTGCTTTGAGCCGCTGGCGCTTGAGCTTATGAAATACTGTAAGGAAAACAACGTATCACTGTCGCTTCCGTCACTTCGACTTGACTCGTTTTCATTTGATGTGCTGGAGGAGATACAGGGATACAAAAAAAGTGGACTTACCTTTGCGCCTGAAGCAGGCTCGCAGCGTTTGCGAGATGTAATAAACAAGGGCATTACCGAAAAAGACCTTTATTCCTCTGTAGGACAGGCCTTTGAGCTTGGCTGGAATGTAATCAAGCTGTATTTTATGGTGGGACACCCTACAGAAACTTTAGAGGATCTTGACGGCATAACTCAGATTGCCCGCAATATAATTGATATGAACTATCAGATTAAAGGACCTAAGGGCGGCAGAGTCAAGGTTACCGTCAGCGCCTCAAACTTCGTGCCAAAGCCGTGGACACCTTTCCAGTGGGAGCCTCAGGACAGTGAAAACGAATTTATGGAAAAACACAACTATCTTATGGCGGGTCTGGGTCCGATTAAAGGAGTTACCTTTAATTATCACGATACAGAAACCAGCATACTGGAGTCAGTGTTTGCAAGAGGTGACAGGAAAGTAGGCAGACTGCTGCTTGAAGCATATAATCTGGGATGCAGATTTGACGGCTGGAGCGAGCATTTCAGGGCTGATCTGTGGGATAAGGCCTTTGAAAACACAGGAACAGACAGGGATTTCTATACAGTCAGAAAACGCGAATACGATGAGGTTTTCCCTTGGGATATAATCGATTGCGGTATCACCAAATCATTTCTCATCAGAGAAAACCAGAAGGCGCTCAAGGGAGAGCTTACACCGGACTGCAGAATTAAATGCAACGGCTGCGGCATGAACGCCTATACTGACTGTATGCCGGAGGTGATGTAATGAACAGATTTGCAATTAAATTCAACAAGCGCGGATATATCAAATACACATCACATCTTGATATGCTCAGGCTGTTTAAGCGCGCAATGAAGCGGTGTGATATAAGGCTTAAATACTCGCAGGGGTTTAATCCGCACCCCAAAATGAGCTTTGCGCAGCCGCTGTCGCTGGGATATGAGAGTATGGGAGAGATACTTGAAATCGAAACGGCAGGCGCTATGGAGGCTTCGGATATTAAATCAAGACTTGAATCCATAATGCCCGAGGGCATAGAGATAACAGATGTAATCAAGCTTTCAGATCAGGGCAAAACTCTTGCCGCTGCCTGCATCGAGGCAGAATACCTGATAGCAGTACCGGTTGACAACAGTTTTAAGGGCAGAGAAGCAGAGCTTACTGCAGGCTATCTTGCACAGCCGGCTATCCTGGCAAAGAAAAGACAGAAAAAATCAAAGGAACTTAAAGAAATAGATATAAAGGGGATGATAAAATCCCTGAACATCATATTTGTTAACAACAACTATATTATGACACTCATTGCCGATTCCGGCAGCAGCTCCAATTTGAGTCCGGAGCTGGTAATAGCGTCATTTCTTGAATTTGCAGGGATTGACTGCGATAGGAGCGACATTGAGGTGATGAGAAAAAAACTCTTTTTCAAAGGATATAATATTTAGGGATTTTAAGAGGTGTTTATGAACAGGTTTTCAGAAACAGTAGTAAAATTAAGAATATATATACTTGTATTTGTTTTAATAGCGGCGGCGGTATGCGTATTTCTCATGGGCAAGGTGGGCGTAAACTATGACAATGCCTCATACCTTGACAAACACACACAGACTGCCATAGCCCTTGACATTATGGAAAAGGAATTCGGGCTGACAGGCAATATCCAGATGATGATACCCGATATTTCCGCAGATGAGGCAGACAGCATTGCAGACGATATCAACGATATGGACAATGTGCTCAATGCCAAATTCGATGCAGACGACAAGAACTATTACAAGGACAGAAACGCCCTCTTCGTTATAACGACAGACGGTGACGACTATTCGGAGGAGCTTAATACTCTAGCTGATAATCTTAAAAGTAAATATTCCGATAAAGGCGCATACCTTGCAGGCAGCGGCTACGAAAAAAAGGTGCTGGAGGAGAAGATAACAACCCAGGTGCCGATTATGCTTGTAATCAGCATAGCCATAGTCCTTATCATACTGCTGCTTATGGCAACATCATGGCTTGAGCCGATAATGTTCCTGCTGGTTGCCGGCATAGGAATAGTAATCAACAGAGGCACCAATGTATTTTTAGGCGATATTTCATATATAACCAACTCGGTTGCGGCTATACTGCAATTGGCGCTTTCAATGGACTATTCCATAATACTGCTCAACAGATACCACAAGGAGCAGCTTGAGGTGCACGACGACAAAAAAGCGATGAGCATAGCGCTTTTAGACTGCTTAAACCCTGTAAGCTGTAGCGCGCTTACAACAATAGCGGGACTGTTTGCCCTTGTATTTATGAACTTCAAAATAGGCTTTGACATAGGCATTGTTCTTATGAAAGGTATTGTAATATCCGCAGTGCTGGTATTTACAATGCTTCCGGGAGTAATCGTACTGTGCGACGGCCTGCTCAAAAAAACAAAGAAAAAACCGATTTCACTCCGAAGCAATATGCTTGCGGGTATTGCAATGAAAAAAGCGATACCTGTTACAGCCATAGCTGTTGTATTTGTAATTGCAGGCTGCACTTTCAGCTCACATAATTCCTATGAATTTTCGGCAAACGAGGCTGCGGCCGATTCGGCGCAGATTGAAAAGGTGTTTGGAATAACCAATCAGGTGGCGGTTACATACAAAACAGGCACAGAGGAGGAGAGCATTGCGGAGCAGAAGCAGATTGTAGATTTTCTCGAAAGCAAAAACGTGCTCAAGGACTATACCTCATATGAAAACACAGTGCTTGAGCAGTACCATATTAAAGACGCGGCGGATAAATTCGATATATCAGTCAGGGAGGCAAAGCAGCTTTTCACAATGTATCAGCTCTATAACAATGAAATCAGCGTGAAAATGAGCCTGCCTGAATTTATATCCTATGCGCAAAAGCTCGTAAATACAGACAGTGACGCCAAAGAATATATAAATAGTGATACTGTCAAAACCATAAATGAAATAAATGATATATACAATCTTATGAGCGGCAGCAATACGGCAGGAGCATTCTACAGCAGCCTCAGCAAATATGCTGATATAAACAGGACTGACGTAAAGAACATATACAGGCTATACGCTTTTGAAAACGGCTATGTCAGAAATGACAAGGTTAAATTCAAAACCATGCTGGACTACGTTATATCAAACAGACTCGGCGGCAACACCGCCCAGCTCAAAAAGCTCTCAGACTCAATTGACAAAATAGAGAGCACATTTAATCAGAAGCTTTCACAGGAAGATATAAAAAATCTGCTTTCGGGACAGTACGGCGTGCAGCAGCTTCAGGCCGCATATATTGCCGCAAAGGTATGCCCTGAGGGCGAAAAAATCAAATATATCAACCTTATGGAGCACCTTGAGGTAATGGGACTTCTAAACAGCGATCAGATTAAACAGATAGCTGTTTATGAGCAGGTCCTTGATGATGCCTCAAAGGCCTATCCGTATGATGAATTTTCAGACTGCGCCGCAGACATAGCTCATATACTTACAGGCAAAAGACATGCGGGGATATCTGACGACAAGGCAAAACAGCTATATATCAAATACCTTGGAGAAAAGGGAAGAATACCCGACATCTTCGTCAGAGGAACCGTCATAACAGATTTTATGACGACAAACAGTATGGTATCCTCAATGCTGAGCTCCAAGAACAAGGACCAGCTTGACGATATGAAAACCGTATATGACACATTCTCCAAGAAAGGAAACTATACCTACGAACAGGTATACAGCAAGGTAAGCAGGCTTCAGAAAAACATAAAAACAGACAGCACTGCACAGATAAGTCAGGATAAAGTTTCAGGCATATTCATAAAATATGCCGTAGCGGGCAAACTCTACAGCAAGAAACCTGTAACGGCTGAAAATATGGTGAACTTCCTTTATGACAATATGGACACAAACGAGCTTCTGAGGGACAGAATAGATGATCAAAAACGGACTGATATCGAAAACGCCAGCGATGACATAAGCAGGGCTAAGAACCTGTTCAAGGGAGACAATTACTCAAGATACCTTATCAATGTGAGCATACCTGTTGAAAGTCAGGAATCCTTTGAATTCGTAGAGCAGTTTAATGACGAATTAAAAGCAGTATACGGCGATGAAGCCTATGCTGCGGGAGAGATGATAACGACCTACGACCTCAAAGAATCATTTGCACACGACCTGAAACTGATATCCATATTCACGGTAATATCAATGCTGGTAATAGTGCTTCTGACATTCAGATCACTTTCAATTCCTGTGATACTGGTGCTGGCTATTCAGGGCTCCATATGGATATCAATGAGTATGTCATATATAACAGGAAGCAGTATATTCTTTATGAGCTATATTGTGGCGGTATGCATACTTATGGGAGCTACCATAGACTACGGAATACTGGTATCCTCGTACTACCTTGAAAGCCGCAGAACCATGGAGCGAAGAGATGCAATAGCAAATGCGCTCAAAACGGCGCTGCCGTCAATATTCACATCAGGCCTTATACTTATAACCGCGGGACTTGTGGTACACTTTGTATCGTCTGAAATAGCAATAAGCCAGGTAGGACTTCTGCTGGGCAGAGGCACAATTGTATCGGTGCTGATGATACTGCTGGTACTGCCGTCACTGCTGGTGCTGCTGGATAAGGTGGTAATGAAAACCACTTTAACAAGGAAATAATTGAATATGAGATGAAATGGTGGATATAGATGCACAGGAGCAGATGTACTCGCCATTTAAATTGGTGCTTGAATAAAAAAGTCTGATAGAATATAATGAAAAGCATATCAAAAAAATAATGATTATTGCAGGTATCATAGGTGTAATATCATTCATAGGCTTTGCAGCAGCCAAAAGTGTGTGGATGTTTTATGTGTTTGCAGTACCGCAGGGCTTCGGCTTTGCAGCAATGACTATGACGCCATGTCAGCTTCTTGTATCAAACTGGTTCGGCGAAAAAGCCAAGGGCAGAGCAATCAGTCTGTTCCTTACAGGTATGACACTTGTTTATCTGCTTGAGTTCAATATTTTAAGCAGAGTTGTTTCTTCAATGGGATGGAGAGCAGGATATATTATGCTGGCAATATGCGTTGCAATAGCAGTAGTTGCGGCAGCTGTGCTTGTTTCGTGGAGTCCCGAAAAGAAAGGCATTAAGAGAATCGGAGAGTTTGATGAAACAGAGCTTCAGAATATGCAGTCAGCGGTATTAAAGGGTGTTGATTTCAAGGTTGCAATAGGGAAGCCTATTACATGGCTGGTACTGATATCATGTACACTTGCGGTAATAGCATCAAGTTCAATAATGCAGCACGGAATTCCTACTATGGTAATAAGCGGATTTACACCGGAGAAGGCTACAGCAATTATATCAATGCTTTCAATCATAATGATATTTACAGGTCCTGTAATAGGTGTTATCTGTGATAAGTTCAGACTTTCAGTGGCAGCTGTGGGAGCAGCGGCAAGCTTTGCAATAGCAGCGCTTGGGTTATCCATGATGGGAACCTCACAGGCAGGAGTATGGCTGTTCTGCATATTCTATATACTGGGCGTACCTACAATAAACATAATATCACCGCTTCTGATGAGCTATATGTACGGTGAAAAGGATATGCCAAGACTCATAGGCTATGTGAATATGTTCATATCAATCGGTGGAGCTATAGGGGCAGCAGGACTTGGCGCTCTCTATGAACACTACGGTACATACCAGATGCCTTGGATGATAATGGCAGGGGTGCTTGCATTGGTTGCAGTAATAAGAGCAATAGCTACCACAAAGAAAAGAAAGTACAATCCGGAAACGGATATGTAATATAATTTAGAATTTTGCAAGGAGAAAACTTCGGGAAACCGGAGTTTTTCTCTTAACGCGATTAGTCTTTTTCGTGTTAAAAAGACTAAAAACGTCAATAAAACGTCATTGATTTGAGGGTTAATTTGAAGTATTCTGAAAACACAGAGGAAAATCGAAAATTGTAAACTATGCAAGGAGAATAATTATGGCAACAGCAGATTTGATTTTAAAAAACGGAAAAATATTTTCTGTAAAAGATGACAACACGATTATAAGAGGCGAGGCTGTAATTATAAAGGACGGCAAAATAGATAATATATGCGGTAATGATGAAGCCCTGAAATATGAGGGAAATAATACAGAAGTTATAGACTGCGGAGGCAATACCATACTTCCGGGACTGTGCGACGCCCACTGTCATCCGTCAATTGCAGCGGCGGTTTATGCAGGCTGTGACCTGTTCGGAATATATATACAGGAAAACGAAACTCCCGATGAGGTAATAGATAAGTATCTTGCAAGACTTAAGGACTTTGTTGACAGTCACCCGGACAATGCCCTCATAAGAGGTACAGGCTGGGTACAGGGCAATTTCATTACAGACAGGAAGCCTGCAAGACAGGACCTTGACAAAATATGTAGCGACAGACCTGTAATTCTTGAGTCTTTCTGCCAGCACTCACTGTGGGTGAACACAAAAGCCCTTGAGATTGCAGGAATAGATAAAGATACTCCTGATGTCTATGCAGGTGAAATTGTAAGAGATGAACAGGGAAATCCTACGGGATATTTCAAGGAACCGGAGGCAATGGATTTAATCAAGATGAATGTTCCGGGATATGACTTTTCTGTTGAGGAATACAAGGACGCCTTTTTATTCTACCAGAGTGAATTTGCAAATAAATACGGTGTGACACTGGTTCAGGACTGTATGCATAGCGACAATGCCAGAGAGGCGTATGTACAGCTTGCAAAGGAGGATAAGCTTACAGTCAGAGCAAGAGGCGTGTATATGCTTGAGCCTGCAGGCTTTGAGGATAAGCTCCCTCAGTTTATACAGCGCAAGGGTACTGATGATGTCGATACGGATTTCAGGATAGATACAATTAAAATATTTGCAGAGGGACTGTTTGTATTAAACGAGCCGTTTGCAGATGAATTTATATCAGAAAACGGTATGCCAAAGGGATACAAAGGTACACCTTACTGGAATAATAAGGATCTTGAGAAAGCCATAGAAGAGTCAATGAAAGCAGGCTTTGATGTTCATATTCACGCTATGGGAGATGCATCGGTGCATCAGGCAGCCAAATGCATCAGAGAAGCGCAGGAGAACACAGGAATTAAGAAGAGAAATGTAATAGCTCATCTTATGCTGGCAGATGATGAAAGCTTTGAGAACATGGAAAAGGCAGATATCATAGCAAACTGCCAGCCGAGATGGATGGTGTATGACTCTGACATAGCGGGGATGTTCCCTATGATAGGAGAGGAAAGATCACTGAAAGCATATCCTCTGAGAGAGTTCCTTGATAGAAAAATTACAGTGGCGTTCGGAACGGATTTCCCTGTGACACCGCCGCCCGACACAATGCATGAGATTCAGTGCGCTATGACAAGAAGCGTATTTCCGGATGCGCCTGATTATGATAAATTCAGGGGCAAAGTCTTAGGAAAAGAGAAGCCTGCAGAGCTTAAAGAGGCGGTTAAGTCGCTGAGCATAAACGGCGCATATCAGATGAACCTTGAGGACATTACAGGAAGCATAGAGGTCGGAAAATCAGCGGATCTTGTTATACTTGACAGCAATCTGGAGGACGCTCCGGTTGATGATATATACAGCATTGCGGTTGAAAAGACAATATTCAAGGGCAGAGTTGTATACAACAGATAGTTTTAAAACTATATTGCAATAATTCTAAATTATATTACAGGAGGAAATAAAAATGGAAGGAAACACAAATGTAACTGCTGCTGACAGCAGAGAACTCAAACGAGTTCTGAAACTGCCTACACTGGTTTGTCAGGGACTCGCATATCTTTGTCCGGCGTGTGTACTGATGTATTACGGAATAATAAATCAGCTTACAAACGGACATTTTCCATTAACCCTTATAGTTGCCGGTGTGGCAATGACTCTTACAGCATTAAGCTATGCAAAAATGTGCAGGAAATACCCTGTGGCAGGCTCTGTTTACAGCTATGTCAGTAAATCCATAGGACCAAGACTTGGATTTGCAGCCGGCTGGACAATGATGCTTGACTACTTCCTGCTGCCGATGACATGTTATCTGTCACTTGGACTTTATTTGAATATACTTGTCCCTGCAGTTCCTGTATGGGCATGGATAATAATCGGTGTAATCTTTGTTGCAGTATGTAACTATGTCGGAGTAACAATAGCGGGATTTATGAATACTATCAACGTTATAGCGCCTATACTTGCGCTGGTTGCTACAATTGTTGGCATTATAGTATTCATTGCCAAGGGCGGCGGAGCAGGAACACTGCTGTTCCCGGAAGCACTGTATAACCCTGAAACTTTCCAGATAAACACGCTTATGACAGGCGCGGCAATAATGGCGATAGTATTTGTAGGCTTTGACTCTGTAACAACTTATGCGGAAGAAACAATAGAACCCGAAAAGAATATGCCGAGAGCTGTAGTAATAATCTGCGTTGGGGCTGCGATAGAGTTCTTTATCTGCGCATACATAATGAACTGCGGCTGGCCTTGGGCAGATGCTGCATCAGTTATTCAGAATCCTGATACAGCTATCACAGAGTACAATGAACATATTGGAATTGCATGGATGAATTTTATATTCATCATAATCAATACACTTGCCTGCACAGGCTGCTGTATTGCAGGACAGGGCGCAACTGCAAGAATACTTCTGGGTATGGGTCGTGACGGATTTATTCCTAAGAAATTCTTCGGATACATACACCCTAAGTTTAAGACTCCGTCAAGAAATATCCTGCTGTCCGCAGTAGTAGGGCTGACTGCGATATTTTTCCAGGACAGCCTTACCAATGCAATGTCACTTGTAAGTTTCGGAGCTATAATGGGATTCATACTCACAAATATGTCAGTAATAGCAAGGTTCTGGGTAAGAGATAAGGAAAGAAGCGGCTCGGCGGTAATCAAATATCTGATAATACCTGCGATAGCAGCTGCCGTATGCATATATCTGTGGTTCAGTCTTACTGCAACTGCAAAGATAGTAGGTTTTTCATGGCTGGCGCTTGGAGTTATATTCCTTGCAATCAAGACAAAAGGATTCAAGGAACTGCCACCGGAAATGAATTTATAGGACAGGTATTTATGAAAAAACTATTTGACATTAACATTATGCAGCAGAATGATATACCGGTAGACGGAACCTGCATAGGAAACGCACTGGTTTCACCTACAACAGGAGGAACTTTCTCAGGGGAGATTAGCGGAGAGGTTGTACCTGTTGGCATGGGAATAACATATACTCCATACGAAGGCAAAAACGATATAATATCAACTCTGATGCTTCACACAGATGACGGCGCGGATATCATAATGGACATGAAAATGTATCTTGATATTGATGCTGTCTACGAGGAAAAACTGATGCGCGGAGAAAGTGTTTCACCTGACAGCTACTACTTCAAAGGTATAGCAGACTTTAAAACAGGCGATGAAAGATATAAATACCTTGAGAGAAAGGTATGCGTATGTGAGTCACAGATAGATGACTGGGAATCGGTTACTGCTTCTGTATATTTAGTGTAAAAGTAAAAGAGTGTATTGCATTTTCAGATTTGCAGTACCTCTTTTTTAAAGAAAGGCATTTATGGATTTAGATAAAAAAAGATGGATAGTGCTGGGACTTGGCTGTCTTATCAACCTGTGCGCAGGATCTCTTTACGGCTGGAGTGTGCTGTCGGTACCGATGGAAAGCTATCTCAACGAGGTATGTGGCGCAGGCATTGCAGCAGGAGGGCTTGCAGTGGTGTTTACCGTAGCCAATATGGTAGGACCGATTACTATGATACCCGGAGGCAGAATGAATGATATGCTGGGACCGAGATGGGTAATCTTTATAGGCGGGCTGCTCTTTGGAGGCGGCATGCTTATGTCAGGCTTTGCAACCTCAAAGCTCTGGCTCATAATAACCTACGGACTTGGCTGCGGACTTGGAATGGGTATGGTGTACGGCTGCAACATAGGCAATTCGGTTAAATTCTTCCCGGACAAAAAAGGTCTTGCAGGCGGACTTGCAACAGCAAGCTACGGCATCAGCTCGGTGATAATGCCGCCGGTTGCCAATGCACTTAACAGCAGCATAGGAGTCACAGGAACCTTTAAAGTACTCGGCATCGTATTTCTGATTGTCATATGCGCAGGAGGACTGCTTACCCCCAAATGCCCTGAGGATTACAGACCAAAAGGCTATGTACAGGAGCAGAGCCAAAACGGTGATACTTTGGAATTCAACTGGAAACAGATGCTTGCTTCAGCTGATTTTTATCTTATGCTGTTTATGATGACCTGCGGAGCCATAAGCGGACTTATGTGCATATCACAGGCTTCGGGAATAGCTCAGCATATGATTTCAATGACAGTCTCAGAGGCTGCGGTGGCAGTTTCAGTGCTGGCGCTGTTTAATACGGCGGGCAGAATTGCGGCAGGCTATGCTTCGGATAAAATCGGCAGGACAAATACAATGGCGGCAGCCTTTGTGATGTCTGCAGCAGGGGTTGTTACATTATGGTTTACAAAGACAGGCGCAGTACAGTTCTATATTGCAATCTGCCTCATAGGATTAAGCTTCGGAGCAATAATGGGGATATATCCTGCATTTACTGCAGAGCGCTTCGGAAGCAGAAATAATACGGTAAATTACGGAATAATGTTCATAGGCTTTGCCATAGCAGGCTATATGGGGCCTACAATAATGAAAACTATATTTAACAGCGCAGGGCAGTATAACAGCGCTTTTCTGGTTTCGGCTGTGTTTACGGCAGCAGGCTTTATTATTCTGATGATATACAAATCGAGAGAAAAAAGGAGAAGAGAGGTTCAGACTTATGTATGCGGACAAAATACTTATTAACGGTAAAATTTACACTGAGAACAAAGATATGATGTGGGCTGAGGCTGTGGCAGTAAAGGGAAGCAGGTTCATATGTGTCGGCAAAAACGAAGAATGTATGAAATACAGAGGAGACAGCACACAGGTAGTGGAGCTGGAGGGCAAAACAGTTATTCCCGCCCTTATAGACGGTCATACGCATCCTGTTACGGTTGCTAAAACCTACTGGCATGTGAGAATGCCTCTGACTCATGACAGGGAACAGCTTCTTGAAAATATAAAGGAGTATGCTGCAAAGCATCCCAAGGAAGAATGTCCTTATTTTTACGGTGAGAGCTATTTTGCAGAAACCTTCGGGACAGAGGGGCCGAAAAAAGAAATACTTGATGAAATAATATCAGACAGACCGGCAAGAATACAGGACTTTACGGATCACGCCTGCTGGTACAACTCCATAGCCCTTGAAATGCTTGACGGCAAGGCCGGAAGCCCTAAGGGAGAAGCAGAGTTCATAAAGGACGAAAACGGAGAATATACAGGCTGGGCGCTTGAGGCAGGCCCTGACACTGATTTTGGAGTATACAGTGCTCTGGGCTGGAATCCTCCGCAGGGAACAGAAGAAGAATCAGTGGCGCCTTTCCTTGATTTTCTCAAAAGCAAAGGAATTGTATGTCTGATGGACGGCTTCACAGAAAACGAAGAAAGCATCAAAATGTTCTATGAAATGGATAAGGCCGGCAGACTCAATATGTTTTATGAGGGTACCAGCATAATGGGGCAGTATGAAAATCTTGACGAGGCAATCGAAAGAGTCTATGACTGGCAGAAAAAATACACCTCAGAGCATGTTCATATCAACACTGTCAAGTTTTTTATGGACGGAACAAACGAAATGGGTGACAGCGCAAGCCTTGAGCCTATGAAAAACGATCCGTCAGGCAAGAACTTCGGAACTGCCAATATAACTGAGGAGCAGCTTACAGACGTGCTTGTAAGACTGAACAGAGAGGGCATAGATATGCATATTCATGTGGTTTGTGACAGAGGCTTCCGTATCTGCTGCAACGCAGTCGAAAATGCAAGGAAAATCTGTGGAGATGAATGGAAGATATATGTGACTCTTGCTCACTGCGAACTGATACATCCGGATGATATGAAACGTGTTGCAGAGCTTGGAATATTTATAGACTGGACAACCCACTGGTCAGGCGGCTATTTTGGTACTGCCGCAATAGAATATCTGGGCAGAGAACGGTGGAATACCATGTATGATTTCACAAAGATAATCGCTGACGGCGGAACGGTAGGTTTTTCAAGCGATCTGTTCAGCTATCAGGAAGCTCACAGAGGCGATCCGTACTTTGGAATACAGACTGCAATGACTAGAAAAGATATACTTATGCCTCTTGATCCCGATGAGATACCGGGAAGCGTAAGGCCGCCCGAGACAGCAAAGCTTTCACTTGAGCAGCTTTTGAAAGGATATACCTATAATAATGCATTCCGAATGAGAATGATTGATAAAATGGGTACTATAGAAGCAGGCAAACTTGCAAACCTTATAGTGCTTAACAAGGATATATTCAGCCTTGAGGCAGAGGAAATACATACCGTTAAGCCGGAGATGGTACTGTTTGAGGGAAAAGAGCAGGAGCTGAAGGAAATATCTTTTTAACCTTAACATAATATAGTCACAAAAAGATAATGCTGCAATTTTTGCAATATTATCTTTTTATTTTTGTTTCTGTTTGGTAGAATTAAAACAATTGAGGAAGGTTGGTTATATGATATTTGGAGATAGAAAAATAGAATGGATAGAAGGCACACCTGTCGGTATCAGTGTGTATTCTGTTAAAAATACAAGTACAATTATGTTCGATGATATGCTGGAGATAATATACTGTCTCAAAGGAAGTGTATCTTTTTCCTACAGCTATGATAATGTAAACATGAATGAGGGCGAATTTGTCTCAATAGACAAAGATGCATATTATTTTTACGAGGGTGTAGACAATATATGCGTATCACTGTACTTTGATCTTAAAAAATTTGCTGATAAATATCCATATATCATGTCGCTGCTGTTCTTGTGCGAGGGGCACAAGAGAAACCAGAAAAAAAGAGATGACTACAGGCTGATTAAGGGCAAAATAATAACCTTACTTAAATACATAAGTGAACATACAGAGCCTGATATAGGCTATGTGAATAAGCTGGCTGATGATATTATAGCAGTTTTTATAAACAGATTTGATATACTTTTTTATAATTATGAGGATTTCAGTATATTTACAGATGATGTGCTGGAACTGTATAGAAAAATGAACTGTTTTATAAACGAAAACATAACAGAAAAACTGACGATAAATGATATTGCAGACAGATTTAATTTTTCTTATGGATACGTGTCTGAATTTCTCAGAAAGGTTTCGGTAGGATTCAGGAATATGGTTTCATATAGGCGTGTTGTACTTTCTGAAAGGTATCTTCTTACTACAGACGATACAATAATGCAGATATCGGAAAACTGCGGCTTTTCCGATGCTCAGTACTATTACAGTTCATTTAAAAAATGGTGCCGCTGTACACCTAAGGAATTCAGAGAGAAATATAAAAGAAATGATAAGCAGAACAGCGTCATATATATGAGCATCAACGAAATAAAAGAACGGCTTGATAATGCGCTGGTGGAGCATTACATAGATATGTTTTCATAATTAGTTTTTACAGACGGGGTGGCAGCACCTCGTTTTATTGTTGTTTTCGTTGAAAATTTATAAAAAATAAAAATAAAAAGACAATGTATATAACGAAGATTGGGTATATTCTGAAAATACAAAAACCTGCAGGAAAACTTAATGCTATTTATATTATTTTATTGGAGGGACAGATATGGAAGATAATCTGAACAGAAAAAAACTATCCTTCGGCACCAAACTGGGTTATGGTCTTGGCGCGGCAGGAGATTCAATTCCGTACAATTTATTTTATACTTATTTTGTGTTTTACCTTACCAACGTTGCAGGCATATCGCCGGCAATCGCAGGTACAATTTCAATGATATCTATAATATGGTCTGCATGTGTTGATCCGGTTGTAGGATTTATGTCGGATAATTCAAGAAATTCAAAGGGAAGAAGAATTCCTATGATGTCAAAGAGCATATGGCCGTTGGCGGTGGTTATGATATTTCTGTATATCGCGCCTACAGGGCTTTCCGGAGGTTTGCTTGTTGCGTATTTCATTTTTGCATGCATTTTACTATGGACTTTCTATTCTACATACGGAGTACCATATGGTGCGCTTGGTGCAGAACTTACAAATGACTATAACGAGAGAAATATTTTAAGACTTTTTACAGGTCTGTGTTCATATCCGTTTGTTGCAGTTGTAAATTCGGGAGTAATGGCAGTTATAGCTTTTGCCACAGCTCGCGGAGTATCATATGAAAGAAGCTGGACTGTTGCGGCGGCAGCAGTTGCGGCAGTTGCAGTGATATGCTGCAGCATAAGCGTTATAAAACTTAAAGGCAAAGAACCTGAGAGCCACATAAATACAGAAACAGAACGCATAAAAATAAGCGGAATTTTTAAAGAGTACATACCTATTTTAAAGCAGAAAACCTTCAGAAGACTTATGTGGTATGGACTTGTATGGATAATCGGGTACAATACATTCAGTACTGTAGGCGTATATATTATGACATACTGCGCAGGACTTGACGAGGCAGCGCAGTCAAAATTCTGGTTGGTATATACTGTAATAGCAGTAATATGCACACCTATACCTGTATTTGTTGCAAATAAAATAGGAAAGAAGCCTACACTGTTTGGATTTTCAGCAGTATTTGTAATCGGCGCAGTTATATTCTATATAACAGGAATTAACAGCTTTGGCTCACAGATTGCTTATGGTGCTGTAGTAGCCTTTTCGACAAGTGCTTTCTGGGGATTGTTCTACTCTACAGTATATGACTGCTCGGAGATAATTGAATTTAAGACCGGAAGAAGAAACGAGGGCGGTATACTTGCACTTGCACAGTTTATTCAGAAACTTGGAGGAGCTTTTGCAGCCTGGTTTGTAGGAATACTTCTTACTATGTTCGGATATACGGGAAACGGTTTAGAAACCGGAGAAACAATACATGGTATTCTGACAATAGGAACCTTAATTCCTGCAGTACTTGTTGCAGTAAGCCTGCTACTGTTTACTCTGTTCAGATTAAACAGAAAAAAATACGAAGCAATAATTAACGCTATTGAACTTCGCAAAACCGGCCAGGAACCTGATACAAGTGAATTTGAAGATGTGTTATAGTACCGGAGGACTTTGCAATGAGTGTAGATAAAATAATTAAAAACGGGAAAATATTATCATTTGATCTTGAGGGCAGAAAAACTGAATATGAGGCAGTTTCGATAAAGGAAAATAAAATTGTAACTGCAGGAAATACTGAGGACATCATTAAATCAGCTTCCGGGGAAACAGAGGTTATTGATGCGATGGGTAATACCGTTCTTGCTGGAATGTGTGATTCACATTTGCATGTGTCAAGTGTGGCTGAGGATCTGTTCAGCATTAATATATACTATATAGAGCCGGAAGAAGGAGAGAACAGGGTTTCATATATCCATCGGCTGCTCGAAAAGGTAAAAAAATATGCTGATGAAAATCCGCAGGCGCCTGTAATAAGGGCTACAGGCTGGAATCCGGCAGCGTTTACCGCTATGGGGGCAATGCCTACCTGCGAGGAACTTGACTGGGTAAGCGTTGACAGGCCTGTGCTGCTTAAATCATATTGTCATCACTTCATATGGATTAACAGCAAGGCTATGGAGATGTCAGGGATAACAAAAGATACACCGCTGGGACAGGGCTGTATTGTTGAAAAAGATAAAGAAGGCAACCCGTCGGGGACATTTATAGATGTTCCTGCCTGCTCAATGATAACTGAGTCTTTTGATCTGGCCGATTTTTCGGTAGAGGAATACAAGGTGGGAATTCTGCAGTATCAGAATAAATATGGTCTTGAAAATGGTATAACAGCAGTATTTGACGCTTTTGTCACACCTCATATAATCAGCGCATACAAAGAACTTGCAGAAAACGGAGAACTGAAAATGCGCGTAAGAGGAGCGTTTCTTGCAGATCCTACTAAGGATATTTCACAGTTTGATGAAATGATTGCGGCAAAAGAAAAATTTAATGTAGGAGATATGTTCAGAATTGATACTGTTAAGTTTTTCTTTGACGGAGGAGAGTTTACAGCGCTTATGAATAAGCCTTTGAATCCTGAAATTCTGAAAGCGAACGGATATCCGGAGGACTATCTGGGACCATATATATGGTACCCGGAACAGGCGAAGGAGGCCTTTAAAAAAATAGCGGGAGCAGGTTTCCAGATTCATATTCATTGCATCGGCGACGGGGCAGCAAAAGAGGCTGTCGACTGTTTTGAATACCTTGACGGACTGGGGCTTAATAAATACAGAAATACCATTACACATATAATGAATATTGACGAGTCGGATATAGACAGAATGGCAAAATATAAAGTAATTGCATCAATGCAGGCGCAATGGGCTTCACCTGATAAATTTCACGAAAACTATGTAACACCGCTACTGGGTGATGATCGTGCTCAAAGCGTATATCCGGTAGGAGAGCTTATAAGAAGAGGTGTAAGAGTGTCTGCAGCGACAGATTTTCCGATAGAAACGATTTATAATTCAATGGGAAATATCCAGATAGGCATTACAAGAAAAGTCCCTAAAGCACATTTTGATTATCAGACTTGTAGAGATAAAATACTGGGACCAACGGATAACCCGCGGAAATACTGCGCTACTTTAGATCAGATGCTGGCGGCCTATACGGTAAACGGCGCATATCAACTGTTCCTTGAAGATATGGCAGGGAGTATAGAAGCAGGCAAATCAGCAGATTTTGTAATACTTGATAATGATATAGAAGCTGTAGATACTATGGACATTGAGAACATCAGGGTCAACAGAGTTATATTTAAAGGCGATACAGTCTATACGAGATAAACATATAAGCTTACGGGTAATTGTATTCGTAAGCTTATAAATTAGAATATATATTGAGGAGCGATAATAGTATGGAGAATATTGAACTTAAAAAACTTGTAACAATATGCGTTACATTGGGAGAACCTTTTACAATAGGAAAGGTTAACGGAGAAATTATGGAAGTAACTCCAGTAACAGGCGGCAGGTTTAAGGGTCAAAAACTGAAAGGACAGGTTTGTAATTTCGGAGGAGACTGGGGTTTTCTCAGCGGTGAAAAACTTAATCGTCTGAATAACAGATTTATATTGGAAACCGATGATGAAGAATATATAGCTGTTGAAACAAATGGATATCTGTGCATGTCAGAAAGAGCACTGAATGAATTTTATGACAGGGCCGATTATGATGACCCCGATTACTATTTCAGTGAAACTGTGAAATTTGCATCGGGAAGCCCAAAATACAGTTGGCTTAACGATAAAATCACAGTATCAAAAGGATTTCTCACAGAAGACGGAGTCCGGATTGAAGTATTTGAGTTTTAATATATGGAGAAAGGCAATAATATGAAAGAGGTTAATACATCAGCAAAGTGTTTCAATGGAATATATGAAGGTGTAATTGAAGAAAACGGAGTCATATCATTTAAGGGAATACCTTATGCAAAGCCGCCTGTGGGAAAACTGAGATGGAGGGCGCCTGAGCCGATGGAACCTGGCAGTGGGGTTTTCAGAGCAAGCAGCTTTGGCAAATCATCTATACAATATGAATGTTTTTCAGAACCTGCATCATCAAATGAGACAGGAGAGGACTGCCTTACTTTAAATGTGTGGACCGGAAGTCTTGAGGATAGTGACAAACCTGTAATGTTTTACATACATGGCGGAGGGTTTTCATGGGGTGGTACTGCAGATCCTTTATATAACGGACAGTATATAGTCGAAAAACATAAAGACGTAGTGGTTGTAACCTGCAATTACAGAGTAGGACTTATGGGATTTGCCGACTTCAGCAGGGTACCTGGAGGCGAAAGCTACAGTGACAGCACTCACCTGGCAGTGCTTGATATTATTCAGGGACTCAAATGGGTAAAACAAAACATCAGATCTTTTGGCGGTAATCCGGATAACATTACGGTTTTTGGCGAGTCTGCAGGCGGAGCTTTGACATCCATTCTCCTTGTTGTAAAGGCGGCGGAAGGGCTTTTTCATAAAGCTGTGATACAAAGCGGTACATTTAATCTTACATATACACAGGAGGACTCAGACAGAGCCGGGCTTGTTCAGGCTTTAATGGAAAAAACCAGTGCAGAGAATATGCAGGATCTGCTTGATCTTTCAGAAAAAGAAATAACAGATGCATATACGGCTTTTGATGACGAGGGTTTCAGCATTAATGACATATGTGTAATGCCTCTTAGGGACAGAGGATTTATACCTGAAAACCCATATGAAGCATTAAGAAACGGAGCATCAAAAGATATTCCCGTTATAATCGGAACCAATAAAGATGAATGGCGATATTGGGCTACAGTTATGATTGATACTGATCATTTTAAGAAATCAGAAGAAGAAATGGCAGAAGATATCAGGCTGTATGAAAAATACATAGCTGATGAGAAATATAATGATGCATATGTATGTGCCTCAGAGGAAGAAAAGAAAAATCTGAAAAGCTTTTTAGAAAGTCTGGGCGATATGGATAACATATGGAAATATACGGAGTTGGGAAATGAAACGGTTTTCAGAATGCCTTCCATAGCGCTTGCATATAATCATAAGCTTGCCGGAGGAGATACATATATGTACTATTTCTGCAAGGAATCAGATAACTTTGACTTCATAGGTGCCTGCCACGCAAGCGAGCTTGCATATATATTTAATAACCCGGAAGAAAAAGTATACAGTGGTACTGTGGATAAAAATCTTGCAGACTCAATGTGCAGTATATGGGTAGAGTTTGCAAGAAGCGGAAAACCGGATACAGACCAGATTACATGGAAACAGTATGATACTGAAACAAGGGCAACCATGATTATAGGTAATGACGGCTCACTTAAAACAGAGAATGATCCTCTAAGAGAACAGCGACAGCTATTGGAGCCATTTGTAAAATACTATTTAAAATAAAACTACTCCTTTTAGATATAATCACAAAAAGATAATGCTGCAATTTTTGCGATATTATCTTTTTATTTTTCCTCGGATTTGTTAAAATTGAATTAACTAAACAGACAGGAGAACTTTCATATGAAATTTGCAACATGGAATGTAAACGGCTTCAGAGCAGTACTGAAGAAAGGCTTTGAAGATTTCTTTTATGATACAGATGCAGACATATTCTGCATACAGGAAACCAAAATGCAGCCCGGTCAGGCAGATTTTGCGCCGGAGGGGTATCACTGCTATTTCAACAGCGCAGAGAAAAAAGGCTATTCGGGTACGGCCATATTTACTAAAAAAGAACCTCTTGCCGTTACCTTTGGAATAAACGGCGAGCATACAGACGAGGGCAGGGTAATCACACTGGAATACGATAACTTTTTTATGGTGAACTGTTATGTGCCTAATGCTCAGGACGGCCTTGCAAGGATAGATTACCGCATGAGATTCGAAGATGACCTGAGAGCATACTTTACAGAGCTTGACAGCCGTAAACCTGTTGTCTACTGCGGCGATCTCAATGTGGCGCATCAGGAAACAGACTTAAAAAACCCCAAGCCCAACAGAGGCAAGGCGGGATTTTCAGACGAGGAGAGAGGCAAGCTGACAGAGCTTCTTGAGGCAGGTTTTACAGATGTATTCAGATATATGTATCCTGATGTTACCGGAGTATATTCGTGGTGGTCCTACAGGTTTAATGCCAGAGCAAATAATGCAGGATGGCGTATAGACTATTTTCTGGTGTCTGACAGGCTAAAGGACAGGATTAAGGATATTAGCATCATGACAGAGATTATGGGTTCGGATCACTGCCCGGTGATTATGGAACTGGATATAAATTAATATGACAGAGCCCGATTTTAATTTTTGAGGAAATGATGAAAATAAAGGGCTCTGTCATAAATGAAAATTTGCGTTGTGATTATTTAAAAAGATACAGAAGATACCCATAGCCTTCGGCTTTCATTTTTTCATAAGGAATAAATCTCAGAGAAGCGCTGTTTATACAGTAGCGGACTCCGTTAGGAGATTCGGGATCTCCGGTAAAAACATGACCGAGATGAGAATCTCCGCTTCTGCTTCGCACTTCTATGCGCCGCATTCCATGACTTCTGTCTTCTTTTTCAACTATTGCAGGCTCCTCGATAGGCTTCGAAAAAGCAGGCCAGCCGCAGCCGCTTTCAAATTTGTCTGTAGAGGAAAAAAGCGGTTCACCTGTAACTATATCAACATAAATCCCCTTTTCAAACTGATCCCAGAACTTGTTTCTAAAAGGCTTTTCCGTACCGTTTTTCTGAGTTACCCGATACTGTTCGCTTGTGAGTCTGTCGCGTATCGTTTCAGCCGCAGGCTTTCTGTAATCTCCCGGATCTATTGTCAGCTTTGAAAACAGCTCTATTTCAGCATTAGGAATGTGACAGTATCCGCCGGGATTCTTTTCAAGATAATCCTGATGATATTCTTCTGCGGGATAATAATTCAGCAGAGGCCCTGTTTCTACGGCAAAATCTTCAGTTCTTCCTTTCTCAACAGCGGCAATACGTTCTACGGTTTCTTTTGCTTTCTCATTAGTGTAGTATATGCCGGTCTGATACTGGGGGCCTTTGTCATTACCCTGACGATTGGTGGCAGTGGGATCGATTACATAAAAATATGCCAGAAGCAGTGCATCAAGGCTTACTTTTTCTGAATCGTATTCCACGCGTACGGTTTCCCTGAAACCTGTTTTGCCGGAACAAACTGTGTTATAGTCTGCATCCTCTTCACAGGTTCCGTTTGCATAGCCGCTTTCGGTATCTGTTACTCCCGGTATGGATCGCATAAGTTTTTCTATACCCCAGAAACAGCCGCCCGCAAGATAAATCACGTTTTCAGGCTCACCGGAAAAATCCATTTTCTCTGTATTCGCTTTGCTGTCTTTCATATTTTTTTCTCCTGTAACGCCGGAACATCCGCAGAATAACAGCGCAGATGTTACAATAAGTATAACGGCAAGAGGGAGCGATGGTATCAGTGATTTCTTCATAAGCAATATCCTTTCCGTTTTATATGGACTTATTCCGATACGGAATATCAGCTCATATCAACGTTTGCATCGGATGCAGCGTCTTTCTGGTATTTCAGGTATCAGACTATCTTTTTTCTTATCCTCGTCTATCATATCCGTCATACACATGCAGTCATCGGGGCACATGCCGTTTTTCATATCAGGGCATTTACAGTCTTTCATACAAATACCGTTTTGCATGCACATATTATCCTTGCAGCTGCATTCCTCTGAATTATCTGCAGCCGAGCATGCGGAAATACACATAGTCATTATAATTACTGTCAGCAGAAGCATTGATTTTTTCAGGAGCATTGTTTTACCTCCTTTGATAAAGGTGAATTTCGAAGAAACTGAAACTGAGCATAAAGCCTTCAAATCAGCTTCTTAGACATATAATACAGGAAAAGATATAAAATCTTCGTTAAGAAACCTTATTTGTTGCGAATTTTATTTATTTTCTGTTTTTTTCTGATATAATAATAAAAAATCCGGTCGTATGTCGGGTATAACAGAGAAAACAGATGCAGAGCAGAACTTTTATTGATATAATATTATGCGAGGAGAAAAACATATGGCAGATGACAAAAGTGTACAGTCAATAGACAGAGCGATTGATATAATTGAAGCTGTGGCAGTTAAAGAAGAAGGCAGAAGCCTTACGGATATATCCGACTCTGTCGGACTTCACAAGAGTACCGCATACCGCATTATAATGACGCTGGTGAACAGAGGCTACCTCGAAAAAAACAGAGAGGGAAACTACCGAATAGGTTACAGGCTCATAAAAACTACCGGCTACTATATCAACAATTTGGAGCTTCTCACTGAGGCAAGGCCGTATATTGCAGAGATAAACACCCATCTGGGACTGGCTTCATATCTGGGAGTACTGGACGGAGATCAGGTGGTCTATGCAGATAAAATAACTGCTCCGTCCGCTTCAAGACTTTATTCAATCAAAAGAACCAGAGTAAATGCATACTGCTCGTCACTTGGCAAATGCATACTTGCAAATTACTCAAACAGTGAACTTGAGAATATAATGAAGGACTGCAGCTTTATTAAATTCACACCGAATACGATATCCGATATGGAGCAGCTTCGCACGGAGCTTGCAAAAGTAAGGAAACAGGGGTGGGCTATGGAAGATGAAGAATACGAAACGGGGCAGAGATGTATAGGTGCTCCCGTATATGACTACAAGGGGGATATTGTGGCTGCCATCTCTGCCAGCGGCGAGAAGCATGTGCTGACAGATGACAGGATAAATGAAGTGGCTGACTATCTGGTAAAAAAAGCCTTTGAATTGTCAAAAGCCCTTGGATATGTGGAATAAGCACAAAACCGGAGCGTATGCTCCGGTTCTGTGCGTGATTCAATAAATCTAGTCAACGATGTTTTTAAGGACGATATTTTTAACTCTTGTCATTTCATTGAAGGTTGCCATTACACCTTCTGTACCTATGCCGCTGTGCTTCCAGCCGCCAAACGGCATTTCAAATGATCTGAAGAAGCTTGCTCCGTTGATGACAGCGCCGCCTGCCTCCATTGCAGAAGCAACCTTGAACGCACGCTTCTGATCTCTTGAGAATACACAGCTTGAAAGTCCGAATTTGGAACTGTTGGCAATTTCAATTGCCTCCTCATCTGTATCAAAGCCTATAACAGGTACTACAGGTCCGAAGATTTCCATGTCTTTTGCAACATCTGCGGTTTTAGGTACGTCAACGATAACGGTAGGATCATAGAAAGCGCCGTTTCTCTTACCTCCCAGTACTATCTTACCTCCCTGCTGTACAGTAAGATTTACTTCTTTTTCAACCTTGATTGCAGCTTTTTCGCTTATCAGGCAGGCAATCTGAGTATCTTCCTCGGAAGGATCGCCGTATTTGAGCTCTTTGATTCTCTTAATTGCTTTTTTTGTAAACTCATCTTTTAATGAATTATGGATGAGGAATCTCTTGCTTGCGCAGCATACCTGACCTGTATTGTACATTCTGCCCCAGATCATTTCCTCAACCGCAAGATCCACATCACCGTCATCTAAAACGATGAACGCATCGTTTCCGCCAAGCTCAAGAGCTGTATGAGTCAGGTTTCCCGCAGCGATCTTAGCTGTATCAATACCTACTTCCGTACTGCCGGTAAGAGTTACAAGATGTACTCTCGGATCTGCTACTGCAGTGCTCTTTACTGCGCCCGGTGCTGTTACACACTGGATTACTCCGTCAGGCACGCCTGCTTCAACCAGCATTTCTGTAAGTTTCATAAGTGTCAGAGGATTGTCTGAGGACGGCAGTACGAGAGCTGCATTTCCCATCATCAGAGCAGGTGCAACCTTCTGGTCATACAGATCGCAAGGGAAGTTAAAAGGTATGATGCAGGCAATAACGCCTATAGGCTCTCTTGTTACAATCTGCATATGCTTATCCTGTCCAGGTTCTGTTCCCGGAGGGATTACAGCGCCATAATAGTGTTTTGCATGTTCAATAAATCCTGAGAAGCCGATTTTGATATTGCCGATTTCGGCTCTGGCTTCGGTTATAGGTTTGCCGTTTTCGGCAGATAATGTCTGCGCCAGTGATTCCTTGTTCATGTCAACGATATGAAGAAATCTGTAAAGTACTTCAGCTCTCTGTGAAACAGGAACTTTTGCCCATATTTTCTGTCCCTCTACCGCTGCTGTGATGGCGTTTTCGACATCTTCTGCAGTAGCCTTTGGAACGCTGTCAATTACTTTGCCTGTAGCAGGCGCAATAACATCAAATACAGCGCCGCTTACACTGTCGGTTTTTTTGCCGTTTATAATCATCTTCATGGTTGTTACTCCTTTCGTTATCTTATTATCTGTTAGAAAATCCCGATTTTATCTCTGCAAGTTATTTCCCGAAAGCTGTGAACGAAAGCATCAGGCCTCCACATGTATTGTTTCCGTCATCTTCATATCCGTATTCGCCAAAAGTAAATTCCATAATAAATGGTATATCACCGATTGTTTTCTTAACCTGTTCGTAAACCTCTTCAATTCTTGCATCAATGCCGGCTCTTCTGCCGCCGCAGTGTACAAGGTGAAGTCCTGCAACAGGTCCGTTGATTTTTGCTTTGAGTTCTTCAAGAGTTTTGCCGACCGATGCAATAAGTTCGTCAACTGTTGCCTCCATGAGAACAACTGCAGTTCCTGTTGCCATATTGTTTCCGATTGCCATTGAACCGTCATCATTGCCGTTCATAGGGTGTCTGATTGCTGCCAGATCTCCGAGGCGGTCTTTGACTGCAAGAGGGTGGCATATTGCATAAGACAGAAGATTTCCGCCCGCCACATCTTCAGCGGATGCGCCTGTCCATTCACAGTACTGTGTAAGCGCAGGTTTGCCGTTGATTTCAACCAGAGTTCTGTCACCGTCAAGTTTTGTTATGATTCCTGCTTTGTCTGTTTCGTTGTATGCGCCTGTAAATTTGTTTGCAAAAGGCTTGTCAGTGTAGAAGAACGCAACTGCAACACCGTCTGCCGTAACCATTTCATCAGTATAAAGCAACCATTCACCGGTGATTGTATTGTCTGCCGCACTGCCTCCGAAGAAAGGCACACGGCCGATTACTTCGGTAATTCCTTTGAGGTAGTATTCTTCTTCACCTGACGGTGCAGCCATATAGAAGTATGCGGGAGCGTCGGTTCTTCCTGCGGCCTTGAGAGCCTTTTCGGCAACCTTGTGACCTGTCTGTCTTGCAGTGCCTTCCTTTGGCATGCCTGCCACGCCTACGGTCAGGTCTGCATCAGATAACGCCATAATACCTGTAAATCCGTCATCAGCTGAGATATAGCCGTCAGGAGTTATAACACCTGTAAATGATGTGTTTCCTATAAGAGGAACTCCCGGAAGTTCGGAAGCTATAGAAGCCAGAAGTTCTTTTTGATCATACTGGACTCCGCTGTAGACAAATGCCATTTTCATATCAGTAAGGTTTTCTTTTACCATTGCTGCTGCTTCTTTGCCGGCAGCTGCAGCGTTAGGATTGATACTGTTTCCTGTTTTAACGTTTAACATTTTTGTTTCCTCCTTTTTTTACTGGTTTCAGTCCTTAAAAACATATTATCTTGTTCTTTATGTTTATAATAAGTCTGAAAATTAAATCGGTCAATACCGGCGGTTTTATTATGTGGAAAAACTGTTCCGCATTGTGAAACCGATGTGAACAGAGAATGTGTAACCGTTGAAAAACAAGGATTTTATAAAAAAATACAATTTTTAAACAGATCAGATGATATGTCGCATACGGTGAGAAACATATATAAATATACAGGAAACAAATTGATTTCAGGATAGATTACTCCGTACTATATTGCTTTTGTATGCAAAAAATATCCGAGTTTGAACCTGAATATTACAATAATTTCTGATAATTGCAACTTATTCCGATTTTAATATTGTGCTTGAAATCTATAGAAATAAGTGTTAAAATCCAGTTAAAATCAAATAATAAATCTTCAGGGCAGGGTGCAATTCCCTACCGGTGGTACAGCCCACGAGCCGAAAGGCATGATTCGGTGCAATTCCGAAGCCGACAGTACAGTCTGGATGAAAGAAGATTAGACACAGTATCTTTACATTATTCTGTGGTTAATGAAAACTGCTCTGGGATGTTTGTACATTCCGGAGTTTTTTGTTTCTGTATATTACTTCGCATGATTCTTTGTTTT